>JBMCLZ010000075.1:0-4921 GCA_048615025.1 Candidatus Dojkabacteria bacterium
CTATCGAGTAGATCCGAAAGGATCTCTGGAGGAGCCTGCTCCACTGCATCCTTTGCTGCTCTGAGGATGCGGTCTATTACTACAATGAGTGCTTCTCTCACTTCTACGCTCGATATTTTTACCCTTTTTGGAAGCCCCGTGTTTATATCCCTGCCTTTTATTTCCCTAATCTCTTCTTTTGATTGCGGGATGGCACTTCCTATAGCAATTTTTATGTCTTCTGCTTGCTTTTCACCAATTAGTAGAGAAAATTTACGTTTAACATAATCTACTAGTTGTCGATCCATTTCGTCTCCAGCTACGCGAATAGTATTATCTACAACTACTCCCCCCAAAGAAATTATTGCTATGTCTGTGGTTCCTCCACCAATATCGATAATCATGCTTCCCGATGCATCCTCTATTGGAAGTCTGGAGCCGATGGCAGCGGCCATCGGCTCCTCGATAATATAGGCTTTTCTCGCACCTGCAGAAACAGCAGCGTCTATAACAGCCCTTCCCTCGACCTCTGTTATCCCAGAGGGGATTCCAATTACGACTCGTGGTTTTACTATGCTGAACAGTTTCGGGTATTGTTTGTGAACTTTACGAATAAAATAGCGAATCATCGCTTCTGTAGTATCGAAATCTGAAATCACTCCATCTCTAAGAGGTCTAACAGCAACAATCTCACCTGGGGTGCGCCCGATCATTCGCCTTGCTTCCATCCCTACTGCCATTACCTCTTTTGTACGCTTATTGATCGCAACCACAGAAGGTTCGTAGATCACTTGCCCCACACCCCTAACCAAGATCCTTGTGTTTGCAGTCCCTAGATCTATTCCCACATCATGGGTGAATAATTGCCAGAGGTTTTCGAGTGGGCTTGCTGATGCCATATTTAGATTTTAGCATCAGCAAGCCAAATAGCGTTTAAGATAATTCGCTTATTTATTCGATGACCGTTCTGTAGCTGCCGCTGTTAAGGATTTTCTCCTCGCTAGGGCGGTAAAGAATAACTCTCTCTGCTGCAGGGAAGTAACTAATAACATCGTTTTCTTCTGCTAGTGCATAGAATTCTGCATCTTGAGCACGCAACCTTTCTGGTTCCTGCACAAGTAAGACCTCTGGATTCTCACTCTGGGCATCAGTCACGAGACCTTCTTCCACTGCTGCACTCACTACATTACCAACAACTTGTTGCTGATTTTGAGCGAAAATATCTGCTGGCGCCAACCCCTCGTAGATGACCTCATCAGTCGAAGGTCTATAAATTACAATTTTATCGCTGTAAGCTAAGATGTAATCGTCGTTTTGGGCATCTTTGTATACCTCTTGCTGTATTTCATTAGCCTCCCTTAATTGTTCAACATTGGAAATGATAGCAAGGGTAGGATTTTCATTCTCGTTTACCTCTGCTTTTTCCTCGACTTGAGAGACAATCTGTCTACTTTGGAATCTCTCGTATTGCGCTTGTGGGTCTGCTAACACGATAAGCACTCCAAGTATTGCAACTTGCAAGGAAACAATCAAAAATGTTGCTAATCTGTTAGAAAAAATGTTTTTAAATGTTTTTTTTAGCTTAGAAGCCGCGCCATTGTTAGATGGATTTACTGGATAGTTATGCTGAATGGGCTGTGCTTGCTGTGGCGGCTGTTCAAAATTATTTTGTTGATTAGGCTGTTGTCCTGGCAGTTGCATTTTTTGTTTTTACAATGAGAAATTATACTTAATTCAATTTAGCTAATTTTTCCTTTTGAGTAAAGCCTCAAATTTATTTTCCTCGGTAAATATAGTTTGCGCCACCCTGCTCAGATCCTCGGAGTTTACTGAGAGGAGCCGCTGCTTTATCTCCTCTATACTAAGCTGCTGGGTGCTTAGTAATCTTTGCATTCCGTAGAAGGAGGCAAGGTCGTCGCTGGTTTCCATATCAGTAACAATATTTCCTAATAAATAATTTTTCGCCCTCAGGATGTCTTTTTCTGCAATTTCCCCATTAACTAGCTTTTCTAGCTCCACGCGTACAGCATCTTTTGCAGAATTTAGCTTTGCAAAATCTACCCCCATCCCAATCTGGAAAACCCCTGTGTCCTGAAAAGAAAGCCCTCTAGCGTAGACATAATACGCTGCTCCTAGATCTTCTCTTACAGTCTGGAACAACCTCGACCCAAAGCCATTACCAAGCAGTGTAATTAGAGTTTGCCAAATGTAGCGATCTTCATGATTGCGGTTTAGCCCCAGACCACCAAGCATGTAATGTGTCTGTTGTACATCTTTTTCCAGTACCAGCTCTTTTTTTCTCTTGTCGCTCTTACTAAAAACAAATTGCTCGATTTCGTTTTTTTCCCCTGGAGAAATATTTGGCTCTATACTTTGCTCGATAAAATTCTCTATTTGTTCTTGATCTGCCTTGCCTGCAACCACAAGCAGAACATTTGAGGCACTGTATTGTTTTTCTATGAATCGACGAAATTGCTGTACTTGCATATCGCCAACAGATTCCTCGGTCCCAGCAATGTCCCTAGCCAGCGGATGATCCTGAAAAAAGTTATCTTGCCAAGCGTGGGTAATTTTTTGCATTGGCTGATCTTCGTACATACGAATTTCTTCGATAATCACCCCTTTTTCTTTAGCAATTTCCTCCTCGGGAAAAGTAGAGTTTAAGAATAGATCTGTAAGGATTTCGATCGTATCGTTAAAATTTCTCGCGGGAGCTTTAATATAGTAGCCAGTGTAATCTTGGGCGGTAAAAGCGTTTGCCTGGCCGCCTAGAGTTTCTATTTCGATTCCAATTTCTTTGCTATCTGGTCTGTTTTCGGTTCCTTTAAATATTGTATGCTCGACAAAATGTGCGATACCTTGTTCGGATTCTTCCTCATGGCGTGCCCCTGCTGAAACGAGAAACATCACTGTAACTGCTTCGGAATCCGAGTTTAACACGCTTAGCGATCGTAAACCGCTTTTGTACTGATTATCTATTATTTGGATGACTTCTTTGCCTTACTCTTCTTAATTTTTTTTCTGATGTTTTTTGATGGCTTAGGCTTGTTAGTATTTTTTATTTCTTTCTTTTCTGCTGGTTTGTAATTATTTTGTACTGTCCTTACTTTAACTTGGTCCTCTTTTCTCTCTTCTTTTTTATCAGCTTTGTTAAAAAGTGCGATCAATTTCTGAAGATCTACAAGTTTTTTCTCTACCTGCTTAGTTTCTGCACTGAGAACTGCTGGGTTTAGCTTTTTTTTAGGATCGTCACTCTCCCAGTCTAAGCTCAACCTCATGTCGCGGACTTGTTCAGTTAGCTCCGTATTATTGATCTTTAGCTGTATCCCCATCACGAAGTCTTCGTTTTTGTCTACAAAGTTTGCTAATGGGATATTCACCCCACCACCAAAATAGGTGTTTTCGTTCATCTCTTCTGGGCGGACGACTAAGTAAAACATAAAACCTGGAAAGTTAAATATAAAAACGATAAAAAACCAGAGCGCTGATGCAAAGTCGTTTCCTTCGTATCTTTTGTGCGCGTCTTTGGCTACCCAAGCACTCACGACAATCCACAACAGCGCGATATAGCTGACAGCGCAATAGATTACAAAGGTATAGTCTACGTTTTCGTTTAATGTAATCAGATCCAAAAATGCTTCCATAGGTCGATAATAGCCTAAATCGTTTGTCCTAGCAATTTATTTATCTTTAACTAGTTCACCCTAGAGACATAATAACCAGATTCAGTATTAATCTTAAGAACTTCGCCTTCTTTAATAAAAAGAGGTACTTGAGCACTATATCCTGTTTCCAGCTGAGCCTCTTTTGTGGCGCCACTAGAAGTATTTCCTGCTACAGCGTCTGTAGTTTTAACAACTCCCAACTCTACAGATTTTGGTATTTCGATAGAAATTGCATTTCCCTCTAGAAATGTGGCAATTGACTTTCCCCCTTCTTTTAGGAAGTTTAGCTCCCACTCTATTTCTTCTTTGTTTAATTGAAACTGGGAATAGTCTGCCGTATCCATGAAGTATGCGTTTGAGTCGTCTGCATAAAGAAATTGTGCAGTTCTTTTCTCTACATCTGCTTCTTCTACTTTTTGCTCGTTAGTATAAGATTTTTCTACGATCGATCTCGTAGATATGTTTTTTACTTTCACTCTAATTGTTGCCTGCCCCCTACCCTTTTTCATGTGAGAATATTTCAGTACAAGAAATGTTTCTCCGTTGTCTTTAAATACCGAACCAGGCCTTAAATCATTGGAATTAATCATAGGTAATTATACACTAGATTTGTACCCTACCCCCTATTCGTGTTAGTCTCTGCTATATGATTGACTCAAACGACATTAAAGTGCGAGAAACAGAATCAATTCTAATGTACACGACTTCTTGGTGTGCAGATTGCACTAGAGTAAAAAAATTCTTCGCAAACCATGCGCTAACTTTCGATGAAATAGATATTGAACAGTCGCCAGAAGCTGCGGCACGAGTCGAGGAGATCAATGGGGGGAATCGTTCAGTACCTACAATTATTGTAGAATTTAGTGACGACACCCAAGAAACTCTCGTGGAACCTACTTGGGAAGAGCTTCAGGATGTCTTTTTAGAGTAAAGGCAAAAATCAGAGTAAAGGCAGGAATATGCCGAGAGAGGGAATCGAACCCTCACTCTCTTACGAGAACCGGATTTTGAGTCCGACGCGTCTACCAGTTCCGCCATCTCGGCAAGTTTCACTCCAAATTATAACGTATCTGTGCGACACTAGCCTATACAGTTGCTAAAAACCCAGATTACGCTTCATGTAGTGTTTTAAGAAAGTCCGCATTGGACTTGGTCTTGCGCATTCTTTCCCCTAGCATGCTTAAGCTATTATCTTCTGGCAATGTTTCGAGCATGCGTCTTACTCTCCATACTTGCAACAAAACTTCTTTATCTAGCAAACGCTCCTCGTTCCTTGT
>JBMCLZ010000076.1:0-4916 GCA_048615025.1 Candidatus Dojkabacteria bacterium
CCACCAGTAATGTTGTTCCAAATTGGAAGCGCAGTACTAGATCCAAATGCATTAGCCCTCATACGATCGTTATTATTGTTTCCTATCCAAACACCTGTAACAATTTTTGGTCCGTATCCGATAAAGTAAGTATCTTTATTCCCGTCTGTTGTACCAGTCTTCCCAGCCAGTTTTCGATTTCCGACAAAGATAAGATTTCGATTATTAGATCTATTCCCCTTATCTCCAAGCATTCTATTGACCTGCCCTACCGCGCCCTCTTGTAGACCCTTATGTACCTTTATCTCTGTCTGATAATAATCGCTACCATCTGCATTCCCGATTCTGAGGATCGGCCTGGAGCGCATCACGTCCCCGCCGTTAGCTAGCCCAGTATAGGCAATTGTGTGGTCTAACAAGTTTTCATTTACACCTCCAATTGCTGCAGAAAGTCCGTACTCGTTCTCGTTATAACCCAGCTCTTCCATAAATTCACCTAAACGCCAAGCTCCCAACTGGTAGGAAATTTTTAAGAATGGGAGATTTCTGGAATCTTGCAGAGCCTTTTCCAAGCTCATTGCCCCCAGAAATCTCCCATCTGCGTTTTTCGGTCTATAGTAGCCGTAGAAGGTCTGAGGAGTGTCCTGAACTGTCGTTCTTGTAGAATAGCCTCCTTCTGCCAACGCGAGGTATGCCACCCAAGGTTTAAGGGAAGAGCCGAGTTGTTGAGTAGAAAGTACGACGTTAACCTGCGGATCGAATCGCTGGTTGTTTCCATCGTTTTCGAGATAATAGCCTTTGGAACCTACCATAGCCAAAATTTCCCCGTTTCTTGCGTCTACAGTTAAGGCAGCTCCATTTTCGAATCCGTACCTCCCACCATACTGCCCCACTCCTTCAGCAAGCTTTTCTTCGACTACTTTTTGTATTCCAAGATCCAAACTTGTGTAAATATCAAACCCACCAGAATAAAGCTCTTCCAGGCTTAGATTGTATGGAGGTTGCTGTACTAGGTCTCTTATATAGAAAACCCAATGCGGCGCATTTAGAATGTCTACAGCTTCATTAAACTGATGTTCTTCGTCCTTTAGAGCCAACACATTTTCCGCCGAATATTTCCCAAACCCCTCTAAAACTTCCTGATCAGGACTGGGTTCGAGTCTAAGGTTTGCTTTGTCCCCAGTGTTCAAATAGTTTAATAATCTTGGATTTTCGGCGATTTGGTCTAGTACATAGGCTTTACGAGCATGCCCAGACTCCTTGGCCAACTCTGGATTATTTGCAAATAGCGGAGAATATTTACTTGGTGATTGCACTAATCCTGCCAAGTAAGCTGCTTCATTTAAGTTTAGCTCAGAAACTTCCTTATCGAAGTATGTTCTGGCAGCAGTACGTATTCCTTGGACTCTTCCACCAAAACTAGCCGCATTCAAGTAATATTCCAGAATCTGTTCTTTGGAGTAGTCTTGCTCTAAACTCATCGCAATTATTGCCTCTTTTGCTTTGCGATCGAAAGTCCTTTCGTTAGACAAAAGCACCTGCTTGACCAGCTGTTGCGTTATAGTAGAACCACCGATCACATTTTCGCCGCTGCTACTTAGGGTTGTAACCAAACCATTTACTGATCCTACATAATCTATCCCTTCGTGTACAAAAAAATCCTCGTCTTCTGCAGCTAGAAAAGCAGCGATCACTTCTGGCGAGATCTCTTCGTAAGTTATGTACTCCCTATCTCTATATGGATCCTTAAATGTGTATAACAATTTCCCGTTGCGATCGTAAATCTTACTATTCTCACCTTTATCTGCAAGCGCAAAGCGAATATCCTCTTCCGTAGGAATTTCTTGAGCATATGTCTGCAACTGCCCTAGAAGCGAAATCAAAATAATTGACGCAACTAGCACAAAGGCAAACACTATGAAGCTCATTAACTCGAAAGACTGCGTGCCCTTATTGCTTTTTCTATGGGTTTTATAAAGATATGCTTTTGATATTTGCCTCATTTCTGGTATTATCCAGTTACTAAATACTATAAGTTATATGTTTCTGTAGTCGAATTTGTTAATGGAACAATTCTTAGAATTCATTGAATTTAACCAATACAACTTGCCGCTTCTGATCGAACTTATCGCGGCCTACATTCTGATCCTCTGGTTGGCAGTGGTTGCATGGACACTAAAAGATATTACTACAAGATCAAATAATTTTCTAGTTATTATACTTACTGTTGTGCTTGTAACCGTGGGTAATATTCCGGGTTTAGTCCTCTATTTACTCCTTAGGCCTTCGCAAACTATCGAAGAATCCCAGAACAAAGAGCTTTTTTATTCGAGTATTGTAGACAAAAAAATTAGTGCCTGCGACAGCTGTGGGTGTTTGGTACGCACAGATTATAAGTTCTGCCCCGACTGTGGACACGCGCTTATGTTGCAGTGCCAGGAATGTAGAAGACAAATCAACCCTACTTGGAAATATTGCGTCTACTGCGACACGAAGCTAGCGCCCAATACCCTTGGTGGGTCTGCTGTTTTGGGCCTTGTTGGTATGGGGGCAAATGTGCGCAAATTTTTCAGTTCGATTTTCGAGTTCAATCTGAGGTATGTCAGAGACTCTGCAAGCAATATAAAGTCTGCCGAGAGGCGTTATGTTACTGCTGCAAAAAAGAAGTCTACTATGACTGCTAGCGCTGCAACGAAGAAAAGTAAGAGCCGCACAAGCAAAAGTTCGGGTAAAAGCGACAGTAAAAGCAATGGTAAACCTAAGCGTGCAGGTCGTCCTAAGGGGTCGAAAGACAACAAACCACGCAAAAAACGTGCAGACGCGGGTAGAAAACGTGGAAGTTATAGCAAATAAAACTATCTCTGGTCTGTTAAAATTTAGCTAATGCTGTTTAATGGGGTCTTAGCTTAACTGGCTAAAGCACTACTATGGCATAGTAGGGAGTACGGGTTCGAGTCCCGTAGACTCCACTCTGCGTTTTCTATTCGAACCTCTTTAATTTCAACCAATTCAGCAGTAACTGGTTTGTAGTGAATCTCGGTGATTTTGCCCTCCGAAAAAATAACTTTCTCGAAAAACTGTTTTACAATCTGTCTTTTTGTAGCAGGATCTGAGTCTACATATGTTTTGTGGATGTCTCTGGTTTTGTTCACTGTCCTTGAGTTCATCAGGGACTGCACTTTTTCGAATAATTCTTGACTCACAATTCTTTCATATTTTCCTGGAAATAGTTGATCTTCCCAGCGCATAATCCCCATATAGAAAGGATTACGAAGCATATATGCAATTTTCGATCTTGGGATGTGATTCCCCTTCCCACTCTTTAATCCCATATCCTTCATTTTAGCTGTGATTGACCCCAGTGTGTAATCACCACTAGCATACATCTCAAATGCTGATTTGATGATATCTGCCTTGGCTGGATCTGGCTTTACTTTACGCTCATAACTCGGTCCATAACTGACATAGCCAAGTGGTGGGGACGACGGCCACCAGCCCTTTTGAAGCTTAGACACCTGCCCTTTTTTAATTTCTAAAGACCGGAGGGTGTATTCATATCAAAGTTTTCAGCAACTGATACGAGTGCAATATCTTTTTCGCGGAGATAATTTACAATGTTCCAAAAGTCTTTGTTGCTTCTAGAAAGTCTATCGAATTTATGTACTACAACTGCTTTTACACCATGGGAAACAATGTATTTAAGCATTTCCTTTAGAGCTGGTCTGTTTTGTGCATTTTCGCCAGAAATCCCCGCATCTGAGAACTCCTCGATCACATGATAACCCCTCTCTTCTGCTATTTTTATGCACTGATCTTTTTGGTAGGGAATTGAAAGATCATGCCGTGCCTGTTCCTCGGATGAAACTCTATTATTGTAGAAAATTGGTCATCTGAATGCCTAGTATCCTTGAAAACGCCTGAAATAATTAGAATCTAAAACACTACTGCATGCAACTAAGCCCTATCGTATCTTTCTTTAAATCCCTCGTACTCTGCAATTTCTTCTGGATGTCGATAATGCTCAAGATAGCCAAATTCTTCTAGGATGGCATCGAAATAAAAGCCATGATCTATTGTTTGCAAACCTCTACGGATATTGAGAAGTAGCTTATCTTCTGTATCGCTGGAGTGGATCTGGTATTTCCCGGCGTAGTCTTTGCGCCTCAAGTTTTTCTTGTTTTCCTGTATGTAGTTATGCTCCATCTCTACGAGCTGATTAAAAATTCTGAGCCAGGTGCGGCGAACTTCCTTGAAGCCAGATTCGACTACTATTGCCACTTTATCTTTAAGGAATTCAATTGATGGACTGATTATTTTATTTCTATCATTCATATCTTTTGATATTTCCTGCTCTGTTGCTTTACGAATCTCGGGTAGCACTTCGCTAATACCTTCATCGAAGGTGTCTATCCAGCGTAGTCTCCCATCTCGCTTCTTTTCTGCATGTAAACTTATACCAAATTGAAAGTTGCCCAAGAATTGATAACCTCCATTACGGATCTTGCCGCTGGGGTTCAACACTGTCCAAAAATATAATTGAGCTAGTGCGTCATATTCTTTCATTAGTATTATTGGGTTGACTGCAAGAAGCCTAATAAACCTGAGCGTTTGGTATTGAAGATTAACGTTCTCCTCCATTCTCCCTTATACAAAGATGGGGAAAGCTACTGCGAATACATCTAGCCAATAAGTGTCATAATCATCCGTCGGTCCCCACTGACTGATCGCTTTGCGCAAGGCGTCAAGCTTAGTAGAAAAGCCAGCTAAATCCTCCCCTTTTAGCGACTGCAGAATTTCTGTGACTATCTGTTTATGCATATAGTGATTATAACTGAGAATTATAAACAGATTCAGAGTACTAGCAATTATTTTACTTGCGCGAATTGTCGTTGGCTGCCCAAAGCATAGACTGGACTAGGCTGTATAGACTTTGGATG
>JBMCLZ010000077.1:0-4833 GCA_048615025.1 Candidatus Dojkabacteria bacterium
TCTTGCAAAAACCAACCTATTGCTGCGGTCATTAAAAAACTGTGGATCAACTGCATAAACCAACCCATCTGTTAAGCGCTGTTCGTTTTGCTCGGCATCGATTGTAAGCAAAAATGGCTGTGAAAATCTTTCTGCAACCTCCACCTCGTTAAAGACGACAGTGTCTCCTGTATAATTAAACCCGCCAGAGTCTAGAAAAGTCCCCAGAGGTGTAAGCTCGCTAGGAGCAGCCAGATCGATAAGATAGAAAAACTGCGTAAAACCGTCTTTTATAAGCAAACTGCGGCTGTCTCTTGCAAGCTGAAAAGACTCAATGTCGTCTATCTCGTCTGGGAGTTGCAGTTTTTGCTTTGTATCTTCCCGAATAACATTGCTCCGGCTATTTGCACGCACTTCTTCCAGATCTATAACTGAGATCCCTCTCCCCCCATCTGGAAACAATAACCCTTGCTCGAAATACACCTTTTGCTCTAAAAGCAGCAAACGCTCTGGCCTAGAGTCAACTAGCTCTAGTTGGTATATGTCTATATCATCTCTAGTTCTAAAAATTTCTTCAGCCTGGTCGTTCTTATCTAACACAACTACCTCACGCCTGCGCCTGTCTTCCGTGCGTTGTTGAACTGCGATGTACTTTTCTGAAATAGCAAAACCCTCGATTTCTCCGCCCTCGTACGTTTCGTACAAAACTATCTCCTCTCCTTTCAAGTTTGATTCCACCAACTGCTCCCCGCGAATAAAGGCAAACTCAAGTGGATCTGTTTGAATTCTGTGGGTATATTCTTCGGCAAAAGTGTCGCCGTATATGTCTGTTGCATTCTCGTTTATCGTAAGTTTGTAGTTGGTGTCTGCAAGTGGCGGCTCGCGCAAAATTATGGCAAGATCGTTACCAGCCCAAGCAAGTTTGTGGTCAATTTCTGGACTAATTTGCACCCAATCATTCATACCATAGCGCTGCATTGGTCTAGAAAAGCTAATTCTAATCTGCTCACCCTCGAGTGCTACTGCACGTACATGTGGGCGCACATTAAGATTAAGAATTACTAAGAGAAGTATCAGTACTAGCAGTGAAAGGGAAACGACGAGTGCCATCTGCTCGAAACGCTCCAGCATTTTAAACTCTTTTAATCTATTAGTTAGTTCACTAGTTAAGATATGGGTCATTAGGTACTGATATTCTTTTAATTTCTGTCGGATTGATTGCAGGTTCTTGTCTCCCGACAATTTCTATCGTTGCAAACTCCCCACTCACCTCGAGCCAATCGTCTTCTTGGTATTCCTCTTCCCAATCTGGAGCAATTACATAGATCCCAACTGGTCTGGCATCGACTGCGCAGCACGTAACCTGAAAGCGTGCAAGGAGAAATTCATCTACTCCTGAAACTTCTGATCTGAAGATAAATCCACTAAGTCTGATCTTGTCTCCTACATACTGCTCTAGATCTGGGTTTTGCTGGATTGTGATGAGCCATTCCTCGAAAGAAAAATCCACGCTGTTTCTGGAGAAGATATCGATACTCGCTATAGAGGTTGCCGTTTGGTTAATGTTATTCAGGTCTAATTCGCGTTGCTGCGCTGTTATTGACTGCAACGGCGCTACTGGCAGTAGAAAAGCTGGCAGAAGTGGCAGCACTATTAGCAAGTATCCCAGGTAATTTGGGTGATCTACTTCTGTATGGGTGTGGATATGATGAGCTTGCTCAAGACCATATTGCTGGTACTCATGATCGTACATATCAACCCGAAAAAAAAGAGAATATAAGTAATGACTTACCCCCAAGAGCGATACAAAAAATGTAATTCCAGCAAAGGCGAGTGAAAAAGTCTCGTATCTGGGATGAACATAGAAGTCCAGCTCTCCTCGAATTCCGAGCCAGATCACAAAAACAGAGAATAAGAAAATTAGGAGAAAATTTATTGCATTGGAGAGATTTTTATTCAGATTCATTTTGTAATTATACATCTACTGTGCCTGACTTGACTCTCTGAAATATTTCTGGTGATATGAGGGAAATGGTCAAGCCGACAATAAAACTAGATCGAAAGCTAAGTAAAGTCAAAGTCGGTGCTCACGATATCAGTTCGCCCCAAGTTTTTCAGTACTTTTCTGCCCTGAAAGCTGACGAGTATACCCAGATGTATAAGAAAGCACTCCAAATTGGCGTCCTAGCCCTCATGGAGGAGAGGATTGCCGCATTCTTGGCTAAAACTGAGAGTGAACTAGACCTTGAACTCGAAAATTTAAAGAATATCTATGAGTTAAATGAACAGATATTTTTTAAAACGACAATTAAAGGTAAGCAGGCAGAAGAAATAATCTGTAACTATCTCAAGGACTATGTTAGCAACAACTCCTGGAGCGATAACATCAGTGCTACTGGGGATCACAAAGGGAAGGAACCTCAGAATAAAGCCGGCGATATTCTAGCTGAGTTAGAAAGTGGGAAAAAGATTGCAATAGAAGTCAAATTTGATAAGTCCTACAGCTTGGGGGAGCTGTCAAACCATAAATCAAGAGGTAAACAAAAATCTAATACAGCCTGGAGCGAGCTTTTGGAGTCAAAGTATAATAGAGAGGCTAAGACTGCCATCATAGTTTTTGACAAACAAATAGTTAACTCTAAGCTAATAAAGCGAGTCGAAAATGTAAGCTATTTTCCTGGTGTCGGCTTTGTTGTCATAGTAGACAGTAGAAGTAATGACTTCACTAATTTAGCAATTGCCTACAAACAGGCAAGAGTTCTTATCTCTTCTGAAAAGTATTCCCAAGTGGACGAAAATATACTGTCTCTTCTTCTATCAAGGGTAATCTCAGAGATAAAAGCTATCGCCCAAATTGAGAAGCTAGTAAATAGAAACATTAAGAATAACCAAAGGATTTTAGACGATATCAGACAAAACTTAGTTAACATGAAGTTTAATCAGGAGTATCTAGAGAAATATCTCGAGACAGGCAAGTTAGACGGGAAAGAGCTACTAGAATATTATCACGCTGAAAAGAGAGAAACTTAGCAAATTGTAAAGTCCAGCCCTATATCTTCTACACCCACCTGCTGCTCAGACTCTAGTTTCTTGTCTCTAGCATAACCTCTTATAGCTATGTTTTGGGCTGCCTGCACATCAGCATCTGAAATGTGGTTACAAAATGGGCAGATAAAGATTGCACTATTACCTCTTCTCTTCCAAAACTTTACATCCTCAGCAGGGAGATCTTTCACAAACTCGGAAATTTTCAAGGACTCCAGCGGTGGTCTAGAATACATGTATGCGCATTTCCTAACAACTTTAGCCTTAAGTTCGCCACTACCCTCAGAAACTTTTGTCTTGGTGATACTTGCCTTAGAGCTGTTGGTCTCGACTGTTAATGTCAGGTCACTCTCGGCTACAACTTTATAACTGCTATTAAGATCGGTCTCTTCTAAAATTGATTTTCTACATTTGGAGCATGTTTGACTTGTTGCATAGGCACTGACATGGTTACCTATAGCTGCAGTCTTAGCCCCCCATATACTCTGCCTAAAAGAGTTGTCCGCATCGTTATCAGCGTATACATCTGCTACCTTAACTGACTTATAAACTTTAACGACTCTATTGCTACCAACTTCAAAGTTCGAAATCTGGTACTCATAAATTGGTTTAGCATTATATCTAAGTGCTAAATCATGCACCTTATTCCTAATACTACCAACTGCGCTCTCACGTATCCTCGCCAACTCTGTACTAGGTACTCCAAAAGTCCCTTTAATCTGTGCTGACTTCATATTACTCACATGGTCCCTTATCCTCCTGAGTTGCTCATCATAGATGAAGCCTTTGCTAATTAGCTTAGTACTTTTAAGACCAGGTTCTAATACCACCCAAGCTAAACCGTATTCGCCAACATCAACCCCCAAGTATCTTGAACGATTGTCTAGCTTTTTGCGCTGTTTGCTCCTCTGCTCAGAAGGCACTATTTCAAAAGGGATCGAACAGAATAGACTGTTACCTTCTGCATGCAAAGAAGGCCTTAGAGAGTTTTTATCCCAGTTGACCTTATAGCTTTTTTCTAGGATCAAACTAGGTTCTGAGGTATTTACACTGCACTCCCCCCAGGCTTTACTTGGTTTGAGTAAAGCATCGAGAAATTGCATCTGATACTTAGAGGTGGTTATTTTATAAAGAAAATTAGAATCAACAACTTGGGCCTTAGATAGATTTGTGTCTTTTTTGCCACGCCTCGCGAGTGCATCAGGAATTATCGATTTGCCAGTTTTTAGATTACTCTTACCAGTTAGATACCAACTATGGGAAATATTCCTTAAGCTCGGACGCTGAGTTGTATTGTATGCCTGATACCAATCTTCACCTTGATCTTCACTTACTCTCAGTACTAGGGGGTAGGCTTCATCACTACCTATGGTTTGAGCAGTGCAACGAACAATAAACTCTCCTCTGCTGAATTCTGCCACTGCCCCCTTAATCTCTGAAAGAACAAGTGCCTGGAGGAATTTACCTAAGTCTTCCCCCACCAAATCCTCTCCAAAGTTCTTTATGAACGCACTTGCTTTGTCGAAGTAGCTGATTTTATCTTTGGATACTCTCATCCTAGACTCTGGGTAAAGTTTGATAAGCCAGCCGAATACTATCTTCTGGACCTCAACCAAGTCAGCTAACTCAGGTGCATCCAGTTGCTCCCAACCGGACACCTTCTCTAAAGCTTTAAGCCACTCTAGCAGGACTTCGCTACTTGAGTTGCCAAAATCTGGCATTTCTATTTGCTTTAATTTCCTTTTGGTATATGGACTTATAAAAAATCTCTCTTTCTCAGGATTGGGAATCCCGATGCCTAGATCGGTA
>JBMCLZ010000078.1:0-4731 GCA_048615025.1 Candidatus Dojkabacteria bacterium
GCAACAGCTCGAAGCCTTGCCCAGGGTTGTATGTGTTCGAGTCGTTCGAATCTTGCGCAACCACCTGTGGTGAAGCACGTTCTCTAATGTTTTGTGCCCATACGTCTACACTTGCAGGTTGTTGTTCGTAGAGCCCTCCGGTCATGCTAAGCACGCTGCCTATTGCTCCGTTATTTCTTATTTCTATCTGCTCTCCTGAAGCATTAGCCGCTGTTCCTACGGTCGATCCACTAATGGTCAGCCTAAGTGAGTTGATTACTTCTTGTGTCCAGGAATAGGTATATTGCGTAGCAACACTCGCTTCTCCAGTAGCTGAGCTTGCTTGCAAAACTCTACCTTCGTTTTGGGGACTCGCGCCAGCTTCTGCGTTGGCGTTTGCGTTTGCGTTTGCACTTGCACTGGCATTGGGACTGGCTCCAGCATTAGCATTTGCGTTGCCACTAGCCGAGTTCGACCCGCCTAGCCCGTTGTTCACTGCCACCAGTAACAATAGGAGTATCACACCAAGGAAAAAATACGACTGTAGATCTTTAATCTGAACAATCTTTTCTTTCAGTGATTTAACCCCCATAATACAGACTATGGAATTTCGTTGATCTTTGCAATCAGCTTTTTTACCTCTTCTGGTTGCTCTAACTTCCCTTGCTCGACTAACTCGTCGATAGTTTCTTGGTAAGGGAAGTTTGCTACTAATACTTCTCGGATTTGTTCATGTGACTTACCCTTTGAATAAGCTGAAAGGATACTGACATCGTGTTTCAACATTCTTTCTTTAATAAATGCGCCGACCTCTGGGTTGTTAGATGACTCCTTATTTATAAGTTCGACTAGCATTTTGATTCCTAGCTCACCGTCTTCTTCCATTCTTTTCCCAATGATCTCTAGATATCTTTTTTCAGACTCGGATTTATAGGATTCGTAGTATATCAGGAATGATTTAATGAAAATTTCATTTTGTCCTTGTCGTATGGTTGCAATGAAGTGCTCTATCTCCATCGGTTCCATAAGCAATTGCACTCCAATCTTTTCGAGCGCTGCGTCCGATAACATTTCTCATTTCTTACAAATTATCTAAGCTGCCAGTGCTCTTGGCACCAACCCTCCTTGTTGGTCAAAGAAAACATTTACAAACGAGTCTATCCCGAAGTTTTTTCCGGGCTTCCAACCGTCTGGTTTACCTTTGTTATTTGTCTCTTCTCCAGCCATTAGTGTGAAATCAAGATACTGCGCATCTAGATCTTTTTTCTGTTGTTCAGTGAGAGTTTCTCCTTTCTCGTATAACTGTCTCACCTGGTCTGCATGCTGGGAAGCTTTCATATACATTTCGCGTGCAAAGTTTCGCCTATTAACAGAGATTCCCGTACGCAGATCCAATAACGGCAGCGCTAGTTTCGCGTAACCAATACTCCCCAAGAGCATATATACACCCAATGGGTTACCTGTCATTATTAATGCAATAGCTGCAAAAAACATTACTGTGTTGATCCTTTTAGTCTGCTTCGCTATGGTTTCCCAAACATACTTAGCCCTTCTATATCTGTTAAACTCTCCTTCAAGCATAGTAGCCATTTCCATTGCCCGAATGGTGTAGTCTCTAGCTTCCTGTCTAAACTTAAGCATGTCTCTCGTATTTGCTGTGAATTCGTTAGCTATTCTGTCTACTTCCTCCATCGTCTTATCTTCCATGAGAATTTCTAAAGCCCTGCCATCGTATCTGTTGTTATACATAGCGCCAATTTCGTTACCTAAGGCAGTGTCTACATTATTTACTGTACCCGTAATCGCTTGAATACCGCTTACAGTGTTAATGTATAATCCTTTAGCCCCAGTGGTTGCAACAGAGCGAGGTTGCTCTCTTCGGAAGAACCTGTTTACGATATATCCACCCAAGGAATCACTGTCGAACCTGGGATCATTTCTTCCTCCTGGTAGGTTGTCGTCGTATATAATTGTTTCCCAAGCTTTTTGGGTAATCTCCTTCTGTTGACGTGCTGTCAGTTTATTGTAGTTTTGTCCGTATTTATTGTTGGCTAGAGTATCACGCATATCATTTAGCACCTTGGATTTTTCAGTATCTAGTGCAGCATCTACAGTATTTATTAGCATTTCTCTTCTTGCCCTTTTAGAAGCTTCGTCTGCGTCAGTATTATCGATCATCGAAGTCTGCCCATCGTACAGTAACCCTTCGTAGTCCTCTATCTCTGCATATTTATCCATTCTTACTCTTAGTATTTCTATCGCTTCTTCCCTGCTATTATTGGGCATCGAATTGACTTTATGACTAACATCTTCTTCCAAATATCTGAGTAGTTCTGCAGTACCCTCTTTAGACATAAAATAATCATTATCAAATTTATGAGATCCGAAGTTAGCTCTATCTAATCTTTGTACATGATAGGGTGCAGTGGGGTTATTTACTGCAACTTTATTATAATGTTCTGCATCGTCGTCCATTAATATCGCGATGTATCTCCTAAAGGTGTCTCTTCTAACACTATCAGTCTGAATGTATTCCGGGTTAGGCATTTGCGGTGACATCCCCTTAACCCATCCTTTCCGCCGCATATTATCTGATATGTCATATACCCCGAGGCGATTCAGTAGATTTAGTGCTACGTTATAGTCAACCTCATGAAATTTTTCTACTTCATTGCCATCTTTATCTCTGTCTTTATAGGGAATGAAGATTTTCTTCACAGATTCTTCTTCAAATTCGATTCCGTTCCATACTTTGGTCTTTACATTCTTGACAAATTTCCCATCGACAGGACTCATTTGCTCGTACATCTGTACGGATCGCACAAGATCTCCCAGCGAATAAAGCGCTCTGGGGTCGTAGTTATCGGAGAATTTCTCTTCCAGGTAATTCCTTGTTGTTTCCCTAGCTTCAATAATTCTGTTAAAAAGCCCTGTAGTAGCTGCGTCCATATCCAGAGCGTATCTTTCTGTTCCGCGTTCCTTCATTTGAATCCACCATGCATGATCTGGAAGTACATTCATTCCATTTTTATCTTTTACGGGTTCTGGGACCTTCTTTTTTTTACCCATACCTGTCCAATCTATGTATTCCTGCTCGTAAAGTCCTGGTAGTCCAGTTCTCGGGTCGTAATGGAGAAAGTAGTGTTTGCCGTCTTCCCACTCTACTATTGCAGGTCGGTAAGACTTATAGAAGCTTGCGCCAACTTTATTTAATGCTTTTTTAGATTTCCTGCCAGCGAGATTGGCAATTTCGTTTTCTGTAAATGGAACTGGGTCTTTCTTTCCTTTTGGATAAAACATAATGTTTCCATTCTTATCTAGTTTTACTTCTCCTTCGACAAGTTTTTTTTCTTTATCGTCTGGATCTTTAAGACTATAAGATACTGGCTCTGCAACAAATCGGTTAGCCTCTGTATCATATAATGCATGCCTGTCGTTTAGGTCATTATAGAAATTAAGGGCCTCTGTCCTTGCTCTCCTAAAGAAAAGGTCGGAAATTCTGTCTGCTTTTTCCGCATTCATTTGCGGGTGTGGTTGCGGTCTTTCTCCTGGGTAATCGCTAACAGTCCCAAACTTAGTTTTTGCAAGCAATGATGTTACTTGACCTTGCGAAGCTTTTCCTGTTGTGGCCATTCCTACTGTCTTGAGTATAGAGAAATAGTTGTCGTCTACATTAGACAATCTTATTGCCTCATTGTGGACATGTCCTACATATTTGTATTTTTCATTTTGACCTGGGCTAAACTCTCCGTGTCTTTCTTGGGCTATTCTACCCAATGGGTGAAGATAGCCTCTTCTGTTTGCAGGAGAGCTAGGTCTATTGAAATCTAGACCTAACCATTTACCAATGTTTACTCCAAAGATATTTGCATATGGACTGGCAAATGCATCTCTAAATTCGTGCATCTTTGGTTTATATATCAACTTTATCGCCAAATTTGCGAGAGGGTTTAAAGTTACGTTTGTTATTGGACCATCACCAAATACTGTCAATTGCCTATCCATGTTCCAGTAGCTGTATTTCGACGGTCCACTTATCGTATCCATCATTGTAATTTTGGACTTTAGATGATTTCCGTGGTTGGCGAAGGAATTGTATACTTGATTAGTTAATGGTGGAGTGTCTTTTTGTCCAGCTCTTGTGAATCCTGCTCCTGGGCTGCCAGCAACCCTAGAAAAGAACTTTATTTTTGAGGTATTGGCTTGGTAGTTGGTATTGGTATCGATATTCACGTTATTAGGTTGCCAGTCCTCGAATTCATTCTCCCAAGATTGTCGTATCTCTTGTTTAATGTTCTCTAGGTTATTCCCGTTGCCGATTAATATCTCTCGAAGTAGCTCCTGAGCCACAATCTCGTCTGGGCTCGGACGGCTCTGCTCCTCCTTGCCTATATTTTTAGCAATAATCTTTAACATTGCCACTACCTCCGCTAGATTTTGTTTCTCTATATCTTCCAATTTTGAGGTGTCTATTCCTAGCTCTGCTAGAGAATTTGCCTCTTTGAAAACATCTATGTAATCTTCTGCCCTTAGTCTAGCCACGATTTCATCTAGTCCTAATCTCGCGTAATCATTATCCTCTTCAGCCCACATCCCCATTTCTAATATGTGCTGCAGCTCGTGCGATCTAGAGTAACTATCTACCACGGCGATATAGCCTGGGAAGTCAATCGTAGATATGTTTTGATCGTTTGGAAGTTTGAGGGTAAATTCTTTTGGAATCGTGAATCCTTTAACATCACCATATTGTTC
>JBMCLZ010000079.1:0-4706 GCA_048615025.1 Candidatus Dojkabacteria bacterium
ATTTGCTCGTGAGACCAAATTCTATTAAAAACATAGAGCAAGTAAAAAGCCATCGTTGCAGATTTATAGAGAAAATAGACATTAATAATAATTATCAGGTATGCGGTTGCAGTCGGCCACACAAAAGCGCCCAATAGCAAAAATAACATCAAACCAACAAAAACTAAGGCCGGGATCTTCTCAAAGATAAGATAGAGTCCTCCACGCTCCTCCTTCGCCGTTGGAGCGACATAAGCAGTACTCTGTAATTTCCTATCTGTTTGCTCTTCCATCTTAATCGTAGAGATCCGCAAGTATATTTAAGTAATTCTGCTTAACCTTCTGGTAATTATACTTTTTTACTGAATCATATGAAGCCTTTTTTAACTCAGTTAGCTTTTCAGAGTTAGTTAGAAGCTTATTTATCTGATCTATAAGCCCGCGGTAGTCTTTGTAATCGAACAGAAGCCCATTTTTTTGCGGATCGATTAAAAATTCACCTCCTTCGGTTTTTGTGGAGATAAGTGCTGCAGCTTCGCTCATAGCTTCTGCTAGAACAATCCCGAAAGCCTCCCACTGGCTAGCAAAAATAAAAATATCTGTCTCTCTGAGAATTTCAGTTCTTCTTAGGTCGCTGATGTCTTTTTCAAAGCGAATGTCGTCCTTTCTTGGCGAACTTGCTATCAGATCAGCAATTTCTTTTGCGAAATTATCGCTCTTTCCTGCGATAACTAACTTAGTTGGGCTTGCTGTATTGACCTCATTAAATGCTGCAATAATGTCATCGAAGCCTTTATAATCTGCGAGTCGAGAGATAGAAGAAATCTGTATGTTTCCCTTTTTGCGTTTGATCTCATCTAATTCCTTAAATTTTAGCTCAGGCTGAGGCATTACTGGTGTTGCAAGTCTAATTTGCCTACTTCTAAACCCATATTTGCCTTCTAACCAGCTAAATTGAGCAGGATTCACAGCTAGCACCCTATCTATTAGCCTAGGGTAGTAAACTCTATATATGAACGTCATTGCTCTTTTGAACGCCTGTCTCAAACCAGTTTCAGGCTTAGCCATAAAAGGACCATGTGGAGTATTAATTGTCTTTACTGCTATTTTATTCTTCTTTGCCCATCGCTTATAGCGCCAGAGCGCTATGTCGACAAAAATATTTCCCAAAGAGTGCGTATGGACAATTTCAGGGCGCAACTCTTTGAGTTGTCTGAACAATCCGCTCAGACGGAAAAAATAATAATTCTTACCCGACCTTTTTAGCCTCTTTATTAGTATTTTTTTCCCTTTAGCAAGCTCGAGCTCCTCTTCTTTGCGAATGAAGATATCGTCTCCCTTCCTGTCTGTGGTAAATACTACTACCTCCATATCTGCCTCTGCCATGAACATAGCGTAGCTTTTTGCCACATTCTCCATACCACCAACCAATGGATGAAAATAACTAGCAACTATTGCAACCTTTTTCCCAGACAAGTCTATAGCTTCCTTTGATTTGACTTCGGACTGCACTTCCACCTTCCTAACTTTGGAACTCATAAGAGACATGAGTTCATCTGAAGCGCGCTTCCAGTCGAAGCGCGCAATATTCTCTAGCCCCTTGTCGGTGTATTCTGCAACTAATTCCTCGTGCGAGAGTAGCTCCGAGATCGCTTTAGAAACAGCTAAACTGTTTTCTGGGTCGACCAAAACTGCAGACTCCCCTAGGATTTCAGGATAAGTGCTAGCATTTGCTGCTACCACTGGAGTCCCAACTGCTTGCGCTTCCAAAACAGCTAAGCCAAAACCCTCCATACCAGAAAGGTGAACGAAAACCTCAGCATTTGCCAACACTATTGGCAAATGCTGAGGCTCGATAAATCCGGTGTAATTTACCCTGTGCGAAATTTTCAGTTCTTTTGCGAGAGAAACTATTTCTTCTGCACGTTCATTTTGAGGAGTTGCTTTATGATCCCAACCCAGCTTGAATTCGCCTCCCCCAATTACAAGCTTGAGATCTGGGTACTTTTCTATTAGCTTCGCGAAAGCATACAGGAGCTTGTCTACATTTTTATTCGCTTCTAATCCGCCATGGTAGAAAATGTACGGCTCAGTTAGATTATAAATATTTAGTGTGCGCCTATGGGCCTTATCGTTTCTATCTTCCAAAGTTTCTGAGAGCTTATCTAACTCTTCAGAGAATCTTTTCGAAAGTGCTAAGTATACTCTCTCCAATTTTGCTTGTTTTACTCCTTCTTTACGCAGTTCTGCAGCTGAAAAATCGCTGATTGTGACGACTTTCCATGCCTTCTTTGCTTTGTTCAGTGCCCACAAATAGTTCTGTTTTTTGATCCAGTTCACTAACTTGCTTTTTTTACTGTACTTCCCAGTCCTTAGCGGGATCAGGTCGTGAATCATTGCAATATTACCTTCCCCCTCAGGGACACCATTCTCGAAATTAGGAAACAGATTATAGTCTGCCTTTGCTTGTCTCAGGGCAGGCAGAAATCTTCTGTAGAAAAACCATGGAGAAAAGAGTTTGTCTAGAAAACTCTTTTTTTGCCCAAGCGACATATATTCGAACTTAAATGGTAGATCGCCTTCGCTTGCAAACCCTAATCCTTCGATAATGTTTTTTTTATCCCCAAAGCCAACTAAGACCCAATCGTGTTCCTGCTTTCGCAATATTTCGTGTAAAAGAGAATATACCGCATTACCTACACCACGGTAACGGAACTGATCTGTTAAAACTGATGCATCGACAAGGATTCTCATAATGTATAATTTTCTCACAGCAGATGGAACTGGGCAAACGAATAGAAAAATTTATAGCAACTCGCCCCCACTCTCGTGCAGAAATCGAAAATTATCTGAAACATAGACTCAGTCTCGCAGAGCCAGAGTTGTCTGAATGGCTAAGAAGAATCGAGGAGCTAGGGCTAAGTAACGACAATGCTTTCGCAGATTTCTGGATCAATTCTAGGTTAAATAGGAAAAGTTATGGGTTAGAGAAAATTAGGGCGGAGTTACTCGGGAAGGGTCTTGAACCGGACCTAATCCGTACCAAAATCTCTGAGCTGGAAGCTAGCTCGGAGGTGGGAGAGCTGATGGAAGAGAAAATCAAATACGAAATTGAAAGAGAAAAATCTAAGATGCATGGGTTTGACACGCAAAAAATGGTGCAAAAACTAACCAGACGGGGATTTAAGCTTGAGAGAATCTTAAAGGTAGTATATAATTAGCACGTGAATCAGCAACTTAAAGCAAAAATCGAAGCAACCCAGATGCAGGAACGTCCAGATTTTGGTGTTGGAGACGAAATTAGCGTGCACAACGTGATCAGAGAAGGAGAAAAGTCTAGAGTTCAGATTTTTCGTGGAATCGTTCTTGCAAGGAGAGGTGAAGGTCTTTCTGAGACTTTTACTGTAAGGAAGATTAGCGACGGAATTGGTGTCGAGAAAATTTTCCCTCTTCACTCGCCTAATGTAAAAGATATTACAATCAACAAAAGAGGTAAGGTAAGACAGTCGAAAATCTACTACATGCGAGACCGCATTGGACGTAGTGCAATGAAGATTAAGTCTGCAGATTCAAAAAGCAAGTAAATGCTCAACCCTGAGTTCGAGCGCAAACTTTTCAGAATGGGTTTTAAAAGAGTAATTGGCATAGACGAAGTTGGTCGTGGCTGCTGGGCTGGTCCTTTGGTTTTGGCTGCAGCACAGCTGGATCTAAGACACTACGACGAAACGCAGCATATACAAAATGTGCGCGACTCTAAAAAACTCAGTAGCAAAACCAGAAGAGAAATTGTACTATTTGCAGAAACTACACGCATTCAAGTGGCGTACGCCAATGCAGCGGCTGAACTTATTACAGAGATTGGTCTAAAAGCCAGTATCGAAAAGGCTCTAGCAAATCTTGTTTCCGAAATGGAGGTAGACGAGAAAACCTACCTGCTTCTAGATAGATCGCTGAAACTGCCCAAAACTTTAGCTGCTGAGTCTGCAGAGATCACTAAAGGCGACGATAAAATTTATTCTATTGCTTTAGCTTCGATCCATGCTAAAGAAAAGAGAGACGAATATATGCGCAGCATTCACCCTAGATTTCCCGTCTACGGCTTCGACAAAAACGTTGGCTATGGTACAGTACAACATCGCAATGCAATCGAACTTCATGGGGTCAGCCCCGAGCACAGACTAAGTTTTAGGCCACTGCAGAAATATCGCTGAAATAAGGCTGATTTTGCTGTATAATCTACCCAGCACTGTCGTTCCTGACGGGTTGGTAGCTCAATGGTAGAGCAGTGGCCTTTTAAGCCATTGGTTGTGGGTTCGAGTCCCACCCAACTCACCAGTTTCTGGGGACACACCCAGTTTCTGCTAAAATCATGCATAAGCTCAGGTGGCGGAATTGGTAGACGCGCTACCTTGAGGGGGTAGTGGGAGCAATCCTGTGCAGGTTCAACTCCTGTCCTGAGCATATTTTTAGGAATTTTCCCAAGATAACTTAGAGTTCGGTATTGAGTTCAAAGAGTATATAATTGTAGTTTAACTTTGCTGCATGCTAGCGAGCCATGGATAAGCTCTTCAGGGACACTACAAAAATATGACATTTCACGCAAAACGTATGATTTTTGTAGTGTAATATTTCGAAACAAGAACCTTCCATCCCGAACTTTAGTTGTTATATAATTGGGATATTGTTTTATACTCACTACTGTCCGGGGAAAATTGTGATTGGTTGTT
>JBMCLZ010000080.1:0-4590 GCA_048615025.1 Candidatus Dojkabacteria bacterium
GTCTAAGATCAGTGGAGATATCCTGAGCATACCTTTTGGCCTCTACAAATCCATAAAGTTCTGTTCCAATAAAGAGTGCATAGTCTGCCCATTTTCCTCCAGCAGGCCATTCGGCTATGGCCATATTTTTACCTTCCTGGGGTAGAGTTTTTCCCTTCTTGTAATTTAGTTGGTTAGAATCTACCTCCCAACCGGCTAGTCTTAGCTGTGCATCAATCAGTTCTCTGGTCTCTGCCTCAGTAAGGTCTATCTTTCTGGCAGCCTTTTCTGACCGGTCCTTGATTTCCGCTTTTTTCTCTTTAGTTAGCTGGTTAGCTTCTTTTTGTGTAAGTACCTCTTTGAATTTTTTCTCTAGTTCAGCATATTCCTTTTCAAGCAAATGTAATGCATGACGGGCATCCAGATTTTTAGGAGGAGAAAAACGTACCTCAGAAATATCCTGAGCTACTTCGCTATAAGATTCATAAAACCATTTAGCTAGCTTGAAAGCAGAAAATAATACTGTTTTAGCATCATCCTGCGATCCACGGTTTTCATGAACTGCGACATTGCCTTTATGCTTGATGGTATGAACCAGGGTGGCTATGTTAGATTGTAAAACACCTTCTTCTTCCAGAAGTTTCAAAAAACCGATATATCCTATTGTTCTTGCCCCGCCACCGCGGAAAGTAAGCCCAAGCCTCTTCTTATTTAACTGGCGGATAGCTGCCGTTTGCTTCAATATACTCGTCTAACTCTGCTGCTGTCCAGAGGTTCGCTGCGACATTTGGAACATGCGAAGTAAACAGAATCCCATCTAGGTGGTCAATTTCGTGCTGCAAAAGGTGGGCGAAAAAACCTTTTGCTTCTAACTCCTTCGATTCCTCCTGCTCTGTTTCGTATTTGATCCTCACATAGTCTGGACGTGAAACTGGCCCCCAAATTTGCTTGTCTCCCTTCCCTATACTAAGACACGCTTCCCAGATAACAGACTCCTCTTCGCTTTTCTCTATAATCTCTGGGTTGATTAAGACATCCCAGTACTTCATACTTTCCTCCCTGCTAAGCCTGTCCCTATCCGAGCGCCTTATTTTATCTGTCTTGTCTATACGCCGAATTACTGTAAGTCTGATGTTTTCGCCAACTTGTGGTGCTGCTAAACCAGCGGTTCCATCGCGATCTTTTTCGCAAAGATCGCACATTTCCGCGATCAAACGCTGAATTTTCTTGTCTTGCGGCTTCTCGACTTCCCTAGAGACCTGAGTCAGCCGATCATCGCCAATTTGTAGTATTTTTAGAGACATTGATCAATTTTATCATTAAATCAATCAACTCATAATTATCTCCTAAGTTCTTACAAAATGTTTATATAGCCAAGTAATACCTCTGCTTTGGGTGATATCCCTTGACAGCAAGGGATGTCAAAGACTATATTGAAAGTGCTTGACCAAAAGCGTTGCAGGACAGTCGTTTTCGGCTTCATAATTTTTCGCGCTTGTCAAGACTTCACAACGAGAGGAGGTGAACAAAATGAACAAATCAGATATGATCGACCATATCGCTGCTGAAACAAAGCTTACGAAGAAAGCAGTAGCAGACGTTTTGGAAGCTTTCATGAATGGTGTAATGAACACTGTTAAGAAAGGTGACTCCGTAACTTTCACAGGTTTCGGTACTTTCAAACCAATGGAGCGTAAAGCTCGAACTGGTCGCAACCCACAAACTGGTGCTGAAATCAAAATCCCAGCAAGAACAGTTCCTGTGTTTAGACCTGGTAAAGAATTTAAGGACCACGTTAAATAAGCTTTAGAGCAATTTAATAGGTCTATTAAAGACGCTTGCCACTCCCAATGTCATTTCTCTAGAGAAACAGATTGAGGGGGTGGTTTTGTTTTGATTGCCTAGATTATTGCACAGTGGTGTGTACAATATTCCATAGAATATTGTACAAGACAGTATGCAGGATTATTAGCTTAGATTAATCCCAAGAGACAGAATAAAAAAATAGATGTCCAGAATGAATAATTGATTTCGAAAATTATTCTTACTTTGTTAAGCACACTAAATTATTAGAAAACGCAATTAGGATAACTGTGATAATTGCGAGTGCTATAAGCATTTCATTCAGAAATTGCAGCTGCACGAATTGTGCTGGTGACCTCGGACTTATCTACTGGGGTGAAGTAGCTTTTGAATACTTCACCCCTGCGATTCAAGATGAGTGTTGTCGTTTGCATCTTTACTCCATATACTTCTGCTAGTTCTTTTCCTTCTTTTGATTCTCCCTCATCCCCGAAAGGAACTCGGTATGCTATAAGATTTGTGTCTGTACTTGATTCTTCTATAGCCTGTATTAGGGTTGGTTCAAACTCGCTGCAGCTTGGGCACCAGTCGGCATGGAAGTTCAGAACAGTAACATCGTGCTCTCCTCTACTCTCCTGGTAATGATCAGTTGTGTACAAAAAATAACTACTACCCAAAACCTCAGCTTCTGTGCTAACATCTTCACTGGTTATATATGAGAAAAAAAAAGTTCCTGCCCCAATAAGAACCACAACCATAGATCTAACAACAAAAGATCGATTAACCATACAAAATAATTTTAGCAGAAAATAAAAATGCCAGTTGAAAGACTTCATAGAATCGATAATGATAGCCACAGTAACATGATGAATATCCCATTAGAGATGATTAGTGACTACAGAGAGCAAAAATTGTTAGATAGTGACACTGGATCGTATTCTCACTTAACACATGCGGCAATGGTAAATAGATTAGCTGGAATTGAGAAGACTGCAATTTATTATCACCTATTATCGAACACAATTTTTCTTTACAATAGTATATTAGATAATGAAGTTGACAATGCTCAAGCAGGCATAAATGCTACTAAAGTTGGAGTATTCTTTTTCGCATTTAATACAACTATCGCGTTAATGCCTGACTTCAGCAATATACCTACAAATAGCCTCCCAGAACATTTTCATAATTTGTATAAAGAAATACACAACATCCATAAGTTTCTAACCAGCTTTACCACTGACACTGTACATAAAGAAGATAGTAAGAAAATGATAGACTTCGCGAATTCCTACCGCGCGAATTTAGAGCATTCACCCAGAGTACTAAGTTCGCTAGAGACCTTGGGTCAATATTTTGAGGTTTAACTACAATTTTCATAATAATTCTGCAAACGTTGGAAACACAGTTATAATATTCCTTAGACTATGCGCACACTTGGGATCGAAACATCATGTGATGATACGTCGGCGGGGGTCGTCGACGGGGTTAGGGTGGAGTCTAATGTTGTATCTTCTCAGATTGCCAACCACTCGCAGTGGGGTGGGGTAGTGCCTATGCTTGCTAAAAGAGAGCATCATCGTAGGATCGAGTTTGTATTGGCTAAAGCCTTAGGTTTCGAATCACTCGCGAAGGAATTGCATAGTCAAATGGAGGGGGCAGAAGAGGCGGAGGGAGAGCATGTTGAAGAAGGGGGAGGCATAAAACTGAATTTGGCAAAATCAAGAATGAGCTACGACGAAACTAATCCAGAAAGAGTAGGGGAGGTAGACATTTCGAGAGTGCTGGCGGAAAAGAACCCAGGGCTAGAGCTTATTGCAGTTACCCAAGGGCCTGGCCTTGCACCTTCCTTGGAAATCGGGCTAGAAGCTGCTAAGAACCTTGCCCATGCTTGGGGGCTACAGCTTGTAGCTACAAACCACATGGAGGGGCATTTCTGGTCTGCTAGGCTCGAAAATGAGGGGGTTGGTGAGGGGCTTGGTGGAAGTAGCGAGGGTAGTGCAGTGCCAGAAGAGTATGAATTTCCCGTTTTAGGACTCTTAGTATCTGGAGGGCACACAGATATCCATTACTCAGCTAGTTTAGGCAGTTACGAACTGCTAGGCAAAACTGTAGACGACGCGGCAGGAGAGGCCTTCGACAAAGTCTCTGTAATGCTTGGTTTGGGCTATCCAGGCGGCAAGGCTCTAGAGGAGCTTGCCGCAAAAGGTCAGGACCCTGATATGTTCGAACTTCCAGTTCCAATGCGCGCGTCCGGAGATCTAAATTTTTCTTTTGCTGGGTTAAAGACAGCAGCACTATATAAGTTGCAAGAGTTGGAAAAAAAATATGGACAAGGTGAGGAGATCCCTCGCGAAGTCGCCGCGAACTTTGCTGCAAAGTTTCAGCAGGTCGTGGTCGAGTCGATAATAATCAAGCTAAGAAAAGCAATCGAGCTAAAGTCGGTAGGGGGGAGGCAAGTCAAGAGCCTTTATGTGGGTGGGGGAGTAGTAAATAATAGCGCTTTGGTTGCCTCAATCTCCGAGCTTTGCGAACAGTTCGGCGTAAAGTTAATGCTGCCTAGACGCGAATTTTTGTTAGACAACGGCGCTATGATTGCACTCGCTGGGCAAATTGCCTACGAGCAGGGTAGGGGAGTGTATAAATCCTCTGCTGGGCAGAACCTGTACGAAGGCCTAGATCGCAAGCCAGAGTGGAAACTTATAGAACTTTAGAGGTTACAACCTCTCAATAAACTGAATTATCGAGGTTGTAACCTCTTGACTTCCGCAAACAGGTCACCCTGAAATACCGTTTTGAGGAATAGGAACT
>JBMCLZ010000081.1:0-4456 GCA_048615025.1 Candidatus Dojkabacteria bacterium
AGATATACACATCGAATAATTATGAGCTAAAAGAAGAATTCACGGAGGGTCCCCCGTTAGCAGAGCGACTATTTACTGCTAAAGTAAAGGCGATAAAAGGTAGTAGGGACTCTAAAGAAGCACTAAAAAGTAAGGGGGCACTCATATTGTCTAGTAGCGGAATGGTAAATGGAGGGAAGGTTATGCAGTACGTTAAGAAAATGATCTCGGACAAGAGTAATTTGCTTGCGATCGTTGGGTTTCAGGCAGAGGGGACTACCGGTAGAGAGTTGGTTGAGGGTGCTAGAAAGGTAGAAGTAGATGAGCAAATATATAACGTAGCTGCAGAGATCTCTGTCTTTAGAGGTTTTTCAGCGCACGCAGACAGAGAGGATCTTTTGGGCTGGTTAGATACATTCGATAAGTCGAGGCTGAAAAAGATCTTTCTTGTTCACGCAGAACCAGAGCAATCTTTACCTTTCCAGCAGAGACTTGCTAACTCTGCTTATGACTCCATTATCCCCTCTATAGGGGATAAGTTTACTCTGTAACTCATTACTTATGCTCCTGAATATATTTATACATACGATTGTATCTATTTGTTCGCAGACTGTATTAGGGATGTTGTTCAAGTAGAGACTTTACTCTGTGACTTATACTTATTAGCGTATCTTTAGGATATCACTCTACTTCCTTATAGGGCTGACTGCTTCTTGCAGAGCCGGCTACTTCCTGCTAATATTCTTTTATGTCATTAAAAATAGGACTTGTTGGTTTGCCGAATGCAGGGAAGTCTACCTTGTTTAATTCTTTAACTAACCTTTCAGTGCCAGCCGAAAATTACCCGTTTAATACAATCGAGCCAAATATTGGTGTCTCTGAAGTTAGGGACGAGCGTCTAGAAGAACTTTCTAGGATAGTGTCTCCAGAAAAAACTACATTCGCCCAGGTTCAGTATTACGATATTGCTGGGCTTGTAAAAGGTGCATCTAAGGGAGAGGGGCTTGGCAATCAGTTTTTGGCTAATATCCGTGAAGTAGATGGTATAGTTCTTGTGCTTAGAGGTTTTTTGGATGGTAATGTAGAACACGTTGCTGGTAGGTTAGATCCTTCTAGTGACGCTGAAACTTTACTAACCGAGTTGAGGCTGAAGGATCTCGAAACTGTTTCTAAGAGGTTGCTAATTTTAGAGAAGGAGCTTAAGAAGAATCCTGAGTTTTCTAGTAGTTATGTAACTTACAAAACAATTGAATCTAGCCTCTCTAGTGGTGTAAATGTATCAACATTTATTGAGAATAAAAGGGGAGAATTAGAGGATAATCTACTAGAAGATATTTATCAGTTACAACTTCTTACAGCAAAACCAATAATTTACTTATTGAATAGTACAGATTACTCGTTATCTGATACCGAACTTCAAGGTAAGCTCGGGTTGTCTCCAGCAGATAATGTGCTAGCTTTCGATGTAAAACTAGAATCTGAATTGCTAGAGAGTGGGGATTTCTCTGATATGGACTTCGGGGTAGACCCAGGGATAAGTAGACTTACAAGACTGGCATTTTATGCTCTAGGAAAAGTTGTTTACTTTACTGCAGGCAAACAAGAAGTTCGTTCGTGGGCAATAGATAAAGGAGCGAACGCTAGAGAGGCAGCTGGAAAAATACACGCAGATTTTGTCAAGAAGTTTATTGCTGCTGAGGTAGCTAGTTTTCAAGACTTCAAAAAAGCTGGGTCTTGGGAAGCGTTAAAGGAGAACGGGAAGATCAAACTAGAGGGAAAAGATTATGTTGTTCAAGATGGAGATGTAATCTTATTTAAGATCGGCGCATAATGTGGTATCATCTGCAATGGCTGTAAAGAAAAGAAATACTACCTCAAAACCTAAAGTAAAAGTGCAGGATTTAAGGAAAGAAGCTGGAGAAGCTCATAATTACGAGCTTATGCTTGCGATTCGTCCTATGCTAGGCGAAGACCAGCGTCTAGAGGCTCAGAAGTATATACAAGAAGCCCTAGAAAAATTGGGAGGAAAGTTTACTCAGACAGATGTTTGGGGTAAGAGACATCTTGCTTACGAAATCAAAGGGCAAGACGAAGGTTACTATATTGTATACAAGTGCGAAATCCCTAAGAATCATACTCAGAAATTCGACAAGTACCTAAGTATGAACGACGATGTGCTAAGACACATAATAATTAATGAGAAGGATTTGTAATTTTTTGTAAATGTCTACAGCAAGATCCTTAAATAAGGCTATATTAATCGGGAACCTAACAAGAGACCCAGTGCTAAAAGAAACTGCAAGCGGCGGGGCTGTTTGTACTTTTGGTTTAGCAACGAATTCTAACTGGAAGGATAAGGACGGTAATTCACAGGAGCGGACCGAATTCCACAATGTTGTAGCTTGGGGGAAGCTCGGTGAAATCTGCGCAAATCTTCTAGTTAAAGGAGCGTTTGTGTACATCGAAGGAGAAATGCGAACAAGGAATTGGGTCGACGAAGCTGGAGTGAAGCATTATCGCACCGAAGTGAAAGCGCAAGACATGAAGATATTGCAAAAAGGTAGCAGAGAGGAGCAGTCAGAAAGCAACGAAGAACAAGACGACTCAGACTCCTACGAATACGAAGAGGAACTATTTTAGTGTATAATCAGACTAATGAATAAGAAAGCAAATACAATTAGCGCGCCGTTTAAGTCTCCGAAAGAGATCGACTATAAGGACGTGTACAAGCTAAAAAAGTACGTAACTACCCGAGGGAGAATTATCGAGGCAGAGAAATCTGGTCTTTCACAGGCAGCACAGCGAAAGTTGGCTCTTTCAATAAAGAGAGCTCGATACATGGCACTACTTCCATTCAACAACTACGGGGTCTAAAAACCCTTAAAATTCTAAAAACTAATCTGAGCTGACAATTCCTAGACGAACAGTTAGAATGTTCTATGGAAAAAACTGCCCGTTATTATCTTTGGCATAAAACTCATCTAGGAGTAATCGATGTCGCAGAAGACGCAGGAGTTGATCATGTTTTTTCCCTACAATACGATGGTCTTACCCCTGCTGCTATTTCAGAGTATATTCCTCAGTTAGATGATCCAGCTATGCGGGCTCAAAGAGAAGATGTGCTTAGGAATTCATACTCAATATACGATTATTATCAGCAAGAAAGATTTCCTGTTAAGGGGGTGGAGCCACATTTGCCAGAAGGAATAGCTCAGCTTTTGTTGCAAAGATTTGCAGTTGATCAATTAGTTGTGCTGGATATCGACGATAGCTGGGAGGCGAATTTGCATTTGTATAGTAAGACTACTGGGCTCTTAAGTGTCGAGCTAAGCGACGAAAAAATCGGAGATTCCGACCATTTTCGTAACATCCACGCAACAGAGCTTGTTGGCAATTGTTTATCGGATGGTTTGCTTAGCGCGTTAAACAAACAGTTAAAGGAGCTTGGGAAGAACAAGAACACTGCATGGCTGATTACTGGAGCGATAGGGTTTCATTTAAATAGAGACCTGAAAAACGTTTTTAGTTCTTTGTTTTCTGGGGAGTTTCAGCCCCCGCTGACCAACAAAATATACGTAGACAAGCTAAATATTTTGAACTATTTGCAGCTGTTTCCAAAATCTACGTTAGAAATAAATTTGTACAGTTTGTTTAAGAGATACCCACTAACAATCTTTAATCTTAATCTGTTGCCTTCAGCAGAAAAAATTCCGGTTAAACAAGCAGATGGTTACGAAACTGAACTTTTTCCTACAATTTCTGGAAAAAATTTCTATAAGGCCAAGAGTAAAGGGCATTTATTCGACTTTGGGAATTTGGCTTTTGATGCTGGGCTTGTCTGGCTATGGCAGAAGAAGCGCAAGGGTTTAAGAGGGTATCAGCTCTTAGGATTAGATAATCTTGCGCAATCAATTCCAGAATTTATCATTAATAACTACAAAAAGCTTTCTTTTAATGAACTTGTAGATAGGGAGGCGATATGGATAATTCACTTACCAGTCGCTATCGCCAAACAAGTAGACGAAAAAGCAATAGACTCTGGGCTTAAGTTAACCAAGAGGCAAAGAATCTCTCAAGAAAGTAAGTCTAAGTATGTTTATCTCCCTAAGATAAAGAAAAAAGACCTGCTAGTGGTGCAAGGTCAAAAGGTGATGGGCTATGAAAAATTAATAAAAAACAATAAGTCTGTTGTCGCTCCGATTGCAGGCAGAGTAGATTTGTCTCGTCTAGAAGATGGGCTAATTGCGCTGAAATCTAACAAACTGCACAAAATAGATTGGAGCTGGTTAGAGTCTGCGCGGATAAGTATTCTTAGAAAGAGTTCTTCTAATAAGGTTGTGTGTCGTGTTCCAAGTAAGGTCTTTCCTTTAACCTTAACTAGAGGAGAATCATGTTTTTCTTTCCTAGTAGAAGAGGGGATTCAATTTCTAGAAGAAAAAGTAACTGCTAAGGATTTGCAAGAGATGTACCTTGATGG
>JBMCLZ010000082.1:0-4431 GCA_048615025.1 Candidatus Dojkabacteria bacterium
TTATATGCACGGAGTCTACCTGAAAAATCTTGCAAACCCAGACAAGCAGAAGCTGCATTTAAGTAAGGCATCGCTCGTAAATTACCTAGACTTAAACGAGCGTGTAGGTGGTAGTGGTGTGATGTTTCATCCTGGTTCCCTTAAGGATCGCGAGGAAGGCGAAGCATTGCAGCAGGTTTCTGAGGTTTTAGACTGGATTCTAGATCACGCCGAGGGAGAATCTATTCTTATGCTCGAGGTTTCGGCAGGTTCTGGCAAGGTAATCGGCGGGCGGTTCGAGCAGCTTGCGCAGATTTTTGCAGGTGTGAGTGCGAAAAACCAAAAGCGGCTGAAGTATTGCCTAGACACGCAGCACATGTGGGCTTCTGGCTACGATATTGTTAGTGATCTAGATGTTGTTATAGAAGAGCTAGACAACTATCTGGGGCTAGAAAATGTGCGTTGTGTGCATGTAAACGACTCTGTGCCGGAGCTAGGCTCTGGTAAAGACCGCCACGCAAATCTAGGAGAGGGCACAATTGGAGAAAAGGGCATTAAGGGCTTCATTAACCACAAAAAGCTTAAGCATCTACCAATGCTTATGGAAACACCAGCACTTAAAGATTTCCCAGAAGGTGCTCAAAAAGAGGTGGATAAGCTTCTTGCATGGGCTGAATAAGGTTTCCTTGCATAGAATTTCTACAGTCCTGAGGGTCTTATCGCCATTGGGAAATACTATAGGTTGCTTTTTCTGCAAATTTAGTTATATAATAATTTAGTACTTTACCGTCGGATTTACGCCAACTAGCGATTTCTGAGGATATTAGTTAATATAAGTCATAAGTAATATGGCAAAAAAGAATCTGGTCGACATGACCAAAGAAGAGGTAATTAAAGAATTTCAAACCAGTCCTAACGACACTGGTTCTCCAGAGATTCAGATTGCTCTGTTAACCCAGCGAATCACTAATCTATCTGAGCACCTAAAAGGACACAAGCAAGATAAGCACTCTCGCCGCGGGTTGCTTGGGATGGTTGGACAACGTCGCAAACTCTTGCAGTACATAGAAAATAGGGATGGTGCGGAAGCCGCGAACAAGCTAAAGAAAAAAATAGGTATTTAAAGCTTGCATTTAGTTTACTAGATTAGCAAAAGCGCGTGAGATCTTTCTCACGCGCTTTTTTTCTAGCATTGTGCAGACGGGTGCTAGAATACTAGAAGTACTGCTCAGAGCAATACTATAGATAATTTACTGCCAAGAAAATTTTGCGCGGATTATTTGCACGGCTGCGTAGGAGAATCAAAGCCAAAACCAACAAAGAAAAACCTGTAAAGCTTACGACACTTTCGCAGACTAGAGATTTTATGCGTGAAAGACAGCTTAAGCTGGCAGCCCCAAAAGGCAGCAACGATAGAGCCCTTGCAGTTGCGAATATCAATAACAAAGCCACGATGGCAAGGAAGTCGGAACCTAAGAAGCTTGAACCAGCAAGAAAAGCCAGGGGTAAAAGAGCACAGATAGCTGCACAAAGAATTGCGTTTGTGCTGAGTCTCTTGTTTTTGGCAGGAGCGTTTGTTTTTTACACCTATCGCACTGAGGCTTGGAAAGTCCAGGAAGTGGAGATTAATGGAGAATTGAAGGTTTTGCAACCTAGGGCAGCAGAGCTAGAGCAAGAATTGATCGGACTTAATCTAATTACCCTTAACACTGGGCAATTCGTAGAAGTACTACGCGAGGATCCTTACGTTGAACAGGTCTATATGCGTAAAGAATTTCCAGGCAGAATTGTTGTTTCTATAACCGAGGCAAAGCCCTATGTACAACTTGTGAGTTTAAACGGACTACACCTTTATGAAGACGATGGCGAACTACTGGCAGGCCAGCTGCTCGACGACAATATTCCACTTTCAGAAGTGGAGCGGCTGATGTATCTAAATCCAAATGTTTTCAAGAGTGAAATGTTGCGAGATCTCTGGCGCGCTGGAGAGCAGGAGAATTTAGAACAAGGATATACTGCTCTAGTGTCTGATCTGGAAGAACGGAGGGAGCTCGAATTTCGCGTGCAAAGCTTAGATTCGGGGCTTGAGCAAGCTGGTCTGGTATCAGAAGATTTAGAGCGGTATCAGCAGGAGGTAGAGCAGCTCGAAGACTTGCTCGAATCGCAGTGGCGAGAGGAAGAATCCTACGATTTGCAAGATGCGATTAAGTACATCTTAATTACTGGGCAAGTGCCAGAGCGCCAAAGGATAGACGACTCTGAAGAGTCGCTACGCAATATCGAGACTGGTCTGCAGCCACTCTACTTTAATAGAAATTTCGAGACTGCAGACCAGATCGCACGCGAATATTATGTAGACATGACGTTTCGAGCACTACCTACGCAGAGGCTAGAAGGAATTTACTCTCGCGAGCGGGAACAAGTTCAAGTTACAGTTGCAGAGCGCTTCGCCAAAATAGAGGAAGAACTTGTAAAAGAGGGTGAATCAACTCCAATTCGTATATATTCCTTACTCACACGCTCAGAGATTCAAAATTTTGAGGAGCTTATTGCGTCTGGGTATTTCGATACACTGATCTCCGAAGTTTCTAGCGAACGTTTCGAGGGTTTGGGCTATGTTTCTAGTAGGGCATATTTTGTAAATCCCACAACCCTAAGCCTTGTGGTTAGCGACCAGCAAGAAGGGGCTGAGAGTCAAAACTATAAGACACTTGTTTTCTCGACACGCAAAGATCTGGTAGAGGAGTTATTGCGCTTAGAGACGGTTTTGCTTAAACTACAAGTAGAGGAAAAAGAGTATAATAGAATTAATTTAACTGGTGAAAAGATAGTTGTTTCTTGACAAAGAAGCCTTCTGCTCTAGAATGTACAAAACATGGCAAATCGAATCGTTACTGCGTTAGACATTGGATCTACAAAAATTTGTACCGTGATTGCATCTGTTGAAGATGGTCGCTCACCTTCCGTTATTGGAGTGGCAAGTTATCCGAGTGCAGGCCTTAAAAAAGGTGTGATTGTAAATATCGACGAAGCGATCAATTCTATAGCTTCTTCGCTAGAGGCAGCAGAAAGGATGGCTGGCTTAACTGTTTCTTCTGTTTATATTTCGATTAATGGGAAGCATATTACTTCCATTAATAATCGTGGGGTGGTTGCGGTTGCTCAAGAGGAGATTACTGGAGACGACGTTATGCGTGCAATCGAAAGTGCGAGAACAGTTTCTATTCCTCCTTCGAGAGAGATTTTACATGTGATCCCGCGAGAATTTATCGTCGATGCTCAAGGGGGGATAAAAGACCCAGTTGGAATGAGCGGCACTAGGCTTGAGGTCGACTCACATATTGTCTCTGCAACTTCGACTGCGGTACATAACCTGCTTAAATGTGTGCAACAGTTAGGTCTTAAAGTAGACGATATAGTTTTTTCTGGCTGGGCGGCATCTAATGCCATCCTTACAGCTACAGAAAAGGAACTTGGGGTAATGCTACTAGATATTGGAGGTGGAACTACTTCGATTACAACATATGTCGAGGATTCAATTACCTATTCCGGCTCTGTTCCATTCGGTGGGTTAAATATTACATCTGACCTTGCTATTGGTCTTAGAGTTTCTTTAGAAGATGCAGAGAAGATTAAGATTAATGCAGAGGATTTGTTTAACGGCACTGAAGTAGATCCTAGCAAGCAAGCATCCGATCTCCCCCCAGGAATGCGTGGGCAGTTAGAAGACCCAGAGAATAAGGGTAAAAAACAGGCTAAAGACGTGGTAGATGTGTCTGAGCTACAAATAGAGGGAGTGAATACAGTTTCCAGAAAAATGTTCGAGCAAATAGTGGAAGCGAGATTAGAAGAAATCTTCGATCTTGTAAAGACTCAGGTTGCACAATCTAGAAACGAAGCAAAGTTGCCGGCAGGAGTAGTAGTTACTGGAGGAGCAGCACTTACTCCCGATGTTGCCGAGATTGCAAAACGCGTTTTTGGAATGCCAGCTCGTGTTGGTAAGCCACGCGGCTTAGACGGTCTTGTAGACGAGATCACAGGACCAGCCTATGCAGTTGCTCAAGGCCTTGTTTTGTATGGGATTAACGACTCTCCAAGTTCTGGTGGAGGAGGGCCTGTGTCTAGAAGTGTGGGAATGGGGTCTGGAAGCTCCTCAGGCAAAGGAATTGGAGAGCGAGTTTCAGGATTCATTAAGAATTTGTTACCCTAGGATAACTAGTTTAGTAAATCAATATGTTAGTAAAACCACAGGCAAATCATCTGGCAAACATTAAAGTTATCGGCGTTGGCGGCGGCGGGAATAATGCTATTAACAATATGATCGCCAACTACGACATCGATGGTGTCGAATTTATTGCGGTAAACACAGACGCGCAAGCTTTGGAGCAGTCGAATGCTGAAGTGAAGATAAAGATCGGAGAGGATATTACCCGAGGTCTAGGCAGCGGGGGG
>JBMCLZ010000083.1:0-4387 GCA_048615025.1 Candidatus Dojkabacteria bacterium
TGGTAAGAGAGATGATCATTAATGTAAGCACTGTTGTTATTAAGATCTGGGCTTTAGCTTTCTGTTTCAAGGCGGGCGTTTATTAGCTTAGTCAGATCGTGCAAAGTAATACACTTATCTATCTCTGTTTTAGAAAGAAAAACACTGAGCCTCCCCTTTTCCCGCATAAAAATAACTGGGAAATCTATCTCGAGAGATGTAATCTCTCGGGCAAACTGATCTTTGTGAAGAAATTCTACTTTTAATGGAAGGTTTTCTATGAACTGTTTCCAATCTGATTTTTCTCCAAATGTCCCTGTAGTAAGTGAGCACAGCTGGCACTGATAAGTCTGGGGCGAGAGTATTTTGTGGGTCCAATCGAAAAGACCATTTACTATGCCTGAATCAGCGTTATAGACAAAAACTAGTTGCTTTGAATTAGTTCCCATTCTCCCCTACCTATGTAAGAAAACTTATCTAAAGGAAAAACCCTTAAAAAAGGGGCGCCTCGCAGTTCTTCTCTCGTAACAAACCCAATAGTTGCATTGCGCGAATCTTTGCTACCTGGTCTATTGTCTCCTAAAAGGAAGTAGGAGTTTTCTGGTACTATAACAGTTTCGCCTTCCTCCATGAATGTATCTGTTTCAGTGGGATAATTGGCCAGATCGATGTAGTCTTCGATCATTAAAAGGTTATTTACATATACTCTACCCCCTTCGATTCGAACAGAGTCTCCCTCTAATCCAATTACTCTCTTTACAAGATCTCTGTCTAGGATTTCATCGTGGAAAACTACAATATCTCCACGCTGGTAATCGTAACTGGAGACTAAACTACCTGTGCCACCAAAATTCTGGATAATTCTGTTGGTAAGCAAGACTTCGTCATTTTCTAGATTTGGAAACATGGAGCTGCCATCTACCTGGTTTGGGGTGACAAAAAGTAGATAGCATACTACTAGAAGTGCCGCGAAGACTCCGATGCCCATCATGGCATCCAAAGCCAATTGGGTGCTTTTACTCGAGCTATTTGCTGTAGCAGCGGTTTTGTCTGTGTGGTGTGCGAATGGGTTATTCATTTTTAGTTATTACAAGCTAATCTCATATCTATACATTCTGCTCCAAGAATTTGTGTAAATTGACTATTATTTAAATGATTATACTCAAATCTGGGGTCGGGGTTGGTAGCAAAAGAATTAAAAAAGAGAAAAGCCCCGACGCTTGGGTCATTCATAATTTCATCCGTTTCGAATACTATTTTTCTCATCGACTCGTCGAAGCTCGAACCTTGAGTTCTATCGAATAATCCAGTTTCAGTAATTACATATTGTTTTACTGGTAATTCTTGTGCTTTAAGAATGTCGAGAAACCCAGTAACGTCCCCTGCTCCAGTGTTGTACGTATTTAGAGAGATATAATCTATTCCAGCAAAATTTGCGTCTGCAGCTTTCATTTCCTGGATTAACTGTGGCATGGCTGGGTTGGTCGCATTAAATACTGGGGTGAGTAATTTTATACTACCCTTACCTCGATTGTTCAAAGAATTTATAACTTCGTTCATATATCTTGCACTAGTTTGTCCGGTTGTGACGGGGTCTCCTTCCCTGTTTCCGAGCCAAGTTTCAGTGAGTGGTTCGTTAGGTCCTGCAACTGCATAGAACTCTCTACCCCCTACAGCAGCTTCTAGGTTCTTAAGGAACTCTGTATAAGAATTTACATCTGTAAAGGCACAACTTCCCCCTACACAGATCCTTAAAATTGGGGTCATTCCTTTATCTAGAGCAGAGTTAAAGTCTTCTGCTACTGGTCCCAAATCCGCAGGTGAGTTGGCGATGTTTAAAGTGTAGCCCATGTTAAGACTCTCTGCTCTGGCTATCGCTTCTTCAGGAACAGCAGTTACAGCAAAATTGATTCCCACCTTGCGACATTGTTCGTTTCTCGTTGGATTACACGTTAATTTCGGATCAGGTGTACCGCTAATAATTTCTTGCTCTGGAATGCAGTCTAGGTTGGATTGAGCAAGCACATTCCCTCTGCTGCAGTTGTCCTCTCCCCTACTCTGCCCTTCACCCTGAGAGCTTCGATTGTGCAAGCTAACAACTACAGTACTCAATATTGCTATAAAAATGAGCATTGTTGTCCCCAAGATTTTTCTAGTTTTCATCGGTTTCGTCTTCTATCCTAACAAAATAACCTCTTTTTGAAATCAAGCGATAGTTGTTGCCAAAAAATATACCGTCGTCTTTAATAAAGTTTTGATAAATTCCATTTTCGTATTGTGAGAAGGTAGTGGAATTTTGGTATTCATTAAGAATCTTCTCCGCAGTAAGCTCTTCGCTACCCAGCCCGATCAGATTCCAGCCATTGGACATTTCAGGTCTAAACTCAGGTTCGATCCTTCTGCCAGAATATGTTACGACTGTGCTAGGACGTTCACTGAAGACAAACAGTCCCAGACCAGGCACAAGGTCGCGATCGTTACCGAAAAAGACTCCCGACTCTCTTTTGGTAACGAACTGGAAATTCCCCCCAGCATAGCCCACAATATGGCGGATGTCTGCGTCATTTTGTCTTTCCCAATGGTTGATCAGCTTTTTAAGAGTGTCTACGCGAATATCTTCGATACGATCGTCTATTAGAGGGATATGGATCAGATTCCAGCCAGCATTTAGATCGAATCGCACTGCTTCTGTTTCATTTTGTAGACGTACCTCTTGGTAGTCCTGCATATACCTTTCGCTGGCGTTTTTTTTACCATCGCCGTTCTCATCGAAAAATATTCGTATTTGGACGCTTTCCTGATCCTCTGCAAGCACTACTTCTTGCTCAGCAATGCGATTCCCACCTTCGAAAAATGCGATTCTCCCATCTTCCTCTACTTCTAGAGCTGAGTTACTTCCCGAATTACTGTTGTTCGAATTTCCCGCTTGAGCGCTTACTGAGCTTAGTGCATTGCCTGTTAATTGTTCCTTTTCTTTAGCCAATACTTGGTAGTCTTCGTAAGTTTGGCAGATTGGGATTTCCCGAGCAGGCTGTGGTTGGGCCGGCTGGGATGGGGTTGGCTGGGTAGGATTCTCCTCCACTGGATCCGGATCGTTATTGTTTCCCGGATTTGTTGGTGTCTCAGGTTCGACAGGTTGGGTAAAGGTTCTTGCTACGTCTAATGTCTCGATCTCTTTTTCAGGGTTCAGGAGAGGATCTAATGCATTCCCTCCAGTTGTAGGAAAATCTACATCGGGCTCTGGCAATGGCTCTTGCTGGTTGTTGTTCTCTTGCTGGATTTCGTTCTCTTGCTGGTTGTTGTTCTCTTGCTCGGTATCCACCTCTGCGATAGCATTGGTCTCGGCTCTCCCTGCTCCCTCCTCTTCGTCGAGAAGATCGTTTTCAGTTGGCTCTTGGCTTATCGACTCTTCGATACTTACTGTAAGATCCAGTGGGTTTATCGAGACATTTGGGAATGGTTTTGTCTCTCTGGTAGAAATCGCAAAAGTCTCTAAAACATTGTTCTGATTATATATATTCGCATTAAGCGAATCTATTTCGGATAAGTTAAACTGCGAAAGGTCTACAGAATAAGTCCCATTAGCTTGAATCCTTTCACTAAAAGATTTGCTGGTGTCGCTGAAGACAATTATTGAATCTAGTGTATCAACACCTGAAATTTGACCATACCCTGGTTCTGGGACAGTTAGTTGGTCTGAAATTGCGCTTGTTTCGACAACAGGGAGGTCCTTGCCCACAACAATTCCTTGCAGCTTAAGCTGGTAGCGAGTCTCCGGTTCGAGGCTGCTTATTGTAATCTGGTGTGAATACCTGTCTATTTCGCTTTCTTCTGTTATTGGTTCAGTATTTATGAGCTGGTCTATCAAAGGAATCCAGTTTTCTCCTTCCTCTTTAATTAAGACTTTTGGGTTGTCGAGATTTGGAGTTGTGAAAATAATTGTGACTGAATTGGAGCTAACATTCGTAACCAAGAAGTTTTCTGCTTTGAGACTAGAATCTGACCTGAGAGCAAAAGCTACTAGAGCGAAAATGATCAACAAAGAAATTACAAAAAAAACGGCCAATACCACCTTCAAGCTTATAGAGCGAAACTTAGACATATACCATAATAGCAATGATAGCTGCACTTGACTAACCGAATATTGACTATGGAACCTAGACAATCGCTATTGCAGCAACTTTGTCGTCTGTTTTGAGGCGGATTAGTTTAACACCGCTGGTTTGTCTATTTCGCTCTGGAAGCTCCTTGGTTTTGATCCTCACCGCTTGTCCGCTGGCAGACATTATTAGTAGCTCTAGTTCTGGATGGTCGATCAGCCTTGCAGCTGCTAGCTCTCCAGTTTTCGCTGTCACACGTGCGGCAAAAATTCCTTGTCCTCCCCTACCCTGTTTCCCGAACTTCTCTA
>JBMCLZ010000084.1:0-4333 GCA_048615025.1 Candidatus Dojkabacteria bacterium
CTTATTCAAGACATGATCGACGTACAAGGACAAAATGGCAGCCAAGTTCCGATGTAGTTGTTATAATTGAGGATGAAATACAAAATAATCCCTTATGAAGAAAAATATGAAGATGATATTGTTGAATTATTTCTAGATTCTTATCATGAACCTGGCTATGAATGGGACTACGGGGTAGCCAAAAAGTATTTGAGGCACAATTTCGAAGATTATCCAGATTATAACTTTGTTGCGGTGGATGATAATGGGGACCACATCGGTTCAGTAGTCTGTTCTGTTAAACACTACTATAAAGGTAAGGTGCTTTTTGTGGAGTCTTTGCAGGTTATGGAGGAGTATAGAGGTAAAGGCGTTGGCAAAAAGTTGCTTAGCGAAGTAGTTCAACTAGCTAAGAAAGACGGTCTAACTCATATCCAATTTTTAGCGGATGGGGGCAGAGACTTTCCCCGTAAGTGGTACGAGGACCTAGGCTTCTTACCTACGAACTGGATCGAATACGAGGCAAATATAAATGATATAAAGCTATGAATCTTAGCAAAGACTCTATAAGAATCCTATGCTATGGTGACTCCTACACTTGGGGCTATGTTCCTGCTACTGATCATGAAAGGTATGAACCAAAGAAAAGATGGACAGGAGTTTTGCAGGATAAATTGGGTGGAGGTTATGAAGTCATCGAAGAAGGTCTAAATAGTAGGACAATAAATACTGAAGACCCCAGGCCAGATAGAGAGGGGCGAAATGGAGCTGAATATTTAATTCCTTGCCTTCACTCTCACATCCCGTTAGATCTCGTTGTATTGATGCTTGGTACAAACGAACTCAAAGACAGATTCGAAAGGTCTGCTGAAGAGATTAGTAAATCATTAGAGAATTTGTATATTAAACAAATTTTAAAATTCGCAGATCTAATTATAATTAGCCCCCCAAGGATAGATTTAACAAAAGAGTACGCCAGAGAGCGCTATGCGCAGTCATTATCTAAACATGTTGAGTTGGAGAATGAATACGAAAGAGTTGCGAACAAGAACGAGACTGGATTTATAAAATCTAGTGACTATGTATCTGTAGGAGCTGACGGCGTGCATCTCGATGAGGCAAATAATAGACTTCTAGGGGAGATTGTATATGAAGAAGTATTGAGGAGGTTGGGCTAGCATGTATCAAGAACTTATAGAAAGACTACAAAATGAGTTGTATGAATATGATTTAAAGATATTGAATCGGATTCTGGGAAATTGATATATAGATGACGAAGTTCGTGTTTTACAAAAAAGTAGGTTTTTTGTAAATTAACTTAAAATCAATTGAAACATGGACAAAACCCAATATCTAAAACTTGTTGTAGGTGCGCCAACTTCTCACGAAGACGCAATAAGGGATGCTCTCGCCAAGGCAGGCGCTGGGCAATTTGGAAATTACTCCAATTGTTCGTTTACCACTCAAGAAGGGACTGGGCGTTTCTTGCCTAATGAAGATGCGAACCCTGCAATTGGTAATGTAGGAGAGCCTGGACAGGTTAGAGAGGTGAGAATTCATGTCTCGTGCGAGGAAAAGATTTTAGAGAAAGTTGTCGAAGAGCTTAAGAAAGTGCACCCTTACGAAGAGCTTCCGCTAGAGGTATATAGGCTTTATCAAAGACCATTTATTAATAGAAATGAGTAAATTAAAATTCATCTACTTCGATGTTGGTGGTGTTTTAATTCAGGATTTTTCAGGAAGAGAAGGAGTTTGGGAGGAGTTGTTCACCAACCTTGGAATTAAGGAGGAAAAGTGGGGAAAGTTTAAGGAGTTTCTATTTAGCAATGAACATCGCGCTGCAAAAGGGCTAGAGGTTTCAAAACTAATAAATGAAGCTGAAGAGGAGTTAGGGGTAAGGATTAGTGATGATGTCGATGTGATTAGTGAGTTCGTGTCCTTATTCGAGAGAAATGAGAGTATTTGGAGAGTTGTAGAACAGGCAAAGGCAAGCTCCAAAATTGGAATGCTGACAGCGCAATTTGTTGGCATGCTGGATCAGATTATTGCTGCGGGGTTGATTCCAGAAGAAATAGACTGGGATACAATTGTCGATTCCAGCGTGGTTGGGTTCACAAAACCAGAAACGCAAATTTACGAAATCGCAGAGCAGCAAGCGGGAGTGGAGCCCGAGTCAATTTTATTTATCGATAACAAACCGGAGTTGCTAGAAATTCCAAATCAGAGAGGGTGGAAGACGTTTCGATACGACCCAGCAGAAATGGAAGAGTCAACCAAAGAGTTAGAAGTATACTTTGCTAAGATTAATAATGGATAATAACTCATACAATAACCTATATAGAAAAATAGAAACTCTCTACGCAGAAGGGGAGAACAAATCTAAGCTTTTGTTTCATGGCTGGCACCATATAAAATTTGTGCACGATAAGGCCATAGAATTTGCTAAGGAAATTGGTGCAGATGAGAATCTAGTTGCGGTTGCAGCTTTAGTTCACGATATCAATTATATTTATACTGAAGACCTCGATCCTGCAGCAGCTGAAGTAGAAAGTAGGGGAATATTATCTCAATTAGATGAGGAAGAGATAGATGAGATTATTGAAGTTGTAAATACTGCTCACACGGCAAATAGAGAGGGGCAGAATTTATCTAAAGAAGCTATGGCTTTGTCCGATGCTGATACGTTATTTAAGGCACTCCCAATCACCCCGATACTATTCGCTTCAAATTTCATAAGGCAAAATAAAATTGATATAAAGAAACTGTCTGAAAAAATTGTCAGTGAGCAGGGGCCGCTTATGGAATCAGGCCAATATTTCTATACTCGAACTGCAAAAGATAATTATATGGCTTGGGCAGAAACTAACCTAGAAATGTGGAAAAATGTAAAAGAATCTTTGGAAGATGATTCTATCAGGCAGATGTTAGCAATAGCAGAAGAAAATGGTGTGCTAGACTCATGAGCAATTTTTGGCACAAACCCAAAGACGAGCATATTGTCTATGAGGCACTGTCTGCTATTGCTGATGGTCGGATAGAGCTGCTTGGAGATAACAAGGCTAGATGCACTTCTACATCTAGAGGGAAATTCTACGAAATAGAGTACGACCCAGAAACAAATGCAATCATGTCGAACGACAATATGGCATATTATGTGGATGAAGTTAGCTACCCCATGGTTGCCATGCTAATCAAGCTAGGTGAGTTGGAGATAGGCGAGGATTTACTTAAGTATTTCGAGGGCATCAAATGGAAAGATATTAATCAGAGGAATAAAAATAACTATATGAAATCTGTAAAAGAGTTCTTAGATGGTATTGATTCAAATTCTAAAAGAGAGGAGGTCCAAACTGAGTGCAGAAGGATTTACGACGAGGTATGCAAAATGAAGCTGCAAAAACTTGGTAAGAAGAAACTTCCGCCTAAAGCTTATTGATTTAACCCACTGGTGAGCATCATGCTATAATTTTAATAATGATTAGTGAAGAGAATTCTGATAATTACTTCTTAAAAGGTGCAGGCAGGGTGTTCAGTTTTGTCAATCTTTTTGGAGGAAGTCTTCGAGGAAGTGCAGAAACCCGCGTGCAAAGGTATAGGGACGATTATCAAGCGATCAAGAAAGATTGGCAGATGGTGGGCTCAGACATAGCAACTGCCATCTACAAGTATGAGCAAAAGCAAAAATAGAAAAATTGTAAGTAGACAATCTTCCGATAGCGCTATATTGCATGCCCAGTTTCATGAAGGACCTATCCCAGATCCGAGCACGTTAGAGGGCTATGAGAGTGTAGTGCCTGGATCTGCAGACAGAATTCTTTCTATGGCCGAGGCTGAGCAGGATCACCGACATAGGCAAGAGGATACTTATCTAAGGAAGAATATTAGAAATGAGACTCTCGGCATGGTTTTCGCTTTCTCCTTAGCGCTTATTCTAATCCTGACGGGGTGTTTCCTGCTTTATGCTGGTAGGGACGCAGAGGGGTTAGTCATTGCGTTAGTGCCGGCTATTGGGTATATCGTTCAGATATTAACAGTGGGTGTACGCTCGAAAAAGAAGTAGAGCCTATGAATCACTCAGCAATATGGTTCGTCTCTTTTATCTCTTTGTAAGATCGCTCGATTAGCTTTTTCAGCTCCTGTTTGTCTAAATCTTCTAGATCTTTTACATACAAGCAGACCTTCCCGTGTTTAAGTTTTGCAAGTGAGTCGTAGTATTTCATGTATTCTTCTAGGCTATAAGTGAGGTATAAGCTGATCTTCCCCTTCCTTGGTGAGAATCCAACGGCAAGCCAATCGCCCTCTTGCCCACTTTTATACTTATAATGATATTCGTCGAAGCCTACTATAGATTCAC
>JBMCLZ010000085.1:0-4332 GCA_048615025.1 Candidatus Dojkabacteria bacterium
GCATTGAATCGCATAGATCTGTTAGATTTAAGTGAGGCGGAAGTAATCTGGCATACAGACCAGGGTAAGCAGTATGGAGCTGCCATCACGGTAGAAAAACTACTGGAGATGGAGTTCACGGCCAGTATGAGCAGAGCTGGGACGCCAACGGATAACGCAATTGCAGAGCGTTTTGTAAGGACATTTAAGCACGCAGTTGTGAGAAAGTATGCCTATGAAACAATTGGACAGTTTGCTGGTACAGCAGAGAAATGGTTAAATTTTTACAACGAAAGGAGGCCGCATAGAAGTTTGGGGTTGAATTCACCTAACGAGTTCGCAAGAAAAAACAGCTTAGAAATTGTATCTTATTTAGCTGTAAATAGTGTCGGATAAAATGACACACTTACAACCCTTTAGTGATCTCTTCATGATTCTTACCTTGTCTTGTCACTCCCAACTCACTCTAGGTTCTTTCCTCTAGGCTCAGAAATTTATGTCTAGACATTGTTTTTCTCTAGTTAAGTTAAATCTCACCATTCTAATCCAACTTTCATGCAACTCGTTTACGAACCTTGGCCAGAGCTCACTGGCTGGAATGGGTAAATAGAACTAGGCCTTTTAGGGGTTGACACCGAAAGCTGATGCACAAAGCATCCTATATCATTACAGTTTTCCGCAAAGTAACAATACACAGCCCCATAATACCAAGTGAAGTGCTTAGAACAGCTCCAAACTGGAGTATTTGAGGCAAGTAAATTAGGTAGGCATCTTCTTCGGCTTCCAACTCCCAAACATTTGTCCAATTATCTAGTTGCTTAGATTTTATTAATCTCCCTTTTTCGGTGAGTGTAAACCACCCTCTATCGTAGGCCTGGTTATTCGTGTAATAGCCTGCTCCTTGGTTATTAACCTTATGCAAATAAGAACTCAATCTTTGCCCTGCATTGTTCCTGCCTCCTTGGTTTTGGTAGTAATATATCCCTGCTGTATCTAGCTCGATGTTACTTAGAAATGTTTTTGGAAAGTACTGCAGACTAACTCCACTGATGACACTTCGACCAGCGAATCTTCCTCTGCTCAATAAATGCGCGTTAACTTCTATCACGTTTCCATCGTCTGCCGAAGAATCAAAAAAAATAGTCCTTTGATTAGCTCCATCAGCAAGCATGAATCGATCAAGATTAAAACCATAATGCATGTTATTAACTCTAACTTCAATAGGATATCCGTATTTGTACTCATACCCGATGCTCAGAATGTAGTTGTAACCAAGTGGAAGTTCTGTATTCACCCAAAGCAATGAGCAGGCTTCAGCATTTTGAGCATTTAATACAAGCTCTCCAGATGTAAGTTCAATGTCGTACTCCACAGCAGCTGGGTTAATACTCCCTCCTAGACAGTTTTTCTCTCCCCTTTCGTAAACCTCAGCTAAATCTGCGCGATACCCAAGGTTTGAATTCTCTACTTTTGGAAAAGTAAAGGTGACATCTTTCTCACCGCTTGTTACCTTAAACATAGTAGCAGTCTGACTGATTTCAGGGTTGCTGGTCTTGAGGTTGTTAAAATATGTTAAAGAGATATTCTGTATGTGAATGGTCTCTGAGCTAGTGCAGGTAATGGTTATGGAATACATAGGTGAGAATCTACAAGAAAGGCTTACATATAAGAAGTATAGCGAGCTCATGGCAAAGATAAACTCTGAGCAAGGTGACGAGACTCTAATGAAAATCCTCTCAACTTATATTGATAACTTTGAAGAGGATATATTGTCTTTCGCTCGAGCCTTTAAAGTGAGGTTTATAGTTCGCCATTATGAGCTAACTTTACAAAATCTGAAGAAAGACCTAGAGGTTATGGCAGGATCTCATAAAGCAGCTGATATTGAGAAAGAAATAGAAATCTATGAGGAAATAATTGAGTCTGTTAGGGGAGAGAATTTCAAGAAGATGGTAACTCTACTAAGTAAGATAGGCCATAAAGATGAATTCTAGCAAGTAAAAACTACTAGTATCTCAAACCAAAAACTAGATAGCATTTCGTTCATTCTGCCTACCCATTTGCTAAGAAGATTATTGAATGATTTAAAACCAAGTTAAACCTACCCTAAATCGTACCCTCTGGGGAAATGTGCACTTGCAAACTCTTCCAGCTTACTATTCCAGTCTTGTGTGAATTCCTCAAGAGCTTGTTTCTCTGCACTTTCTTTAAACCCTTCTGGAACGTAGCAGCCTAAGAGGAACTGTTCCAGCCCACCCATTCTATTTAGATAACTAGCATTAAGCCCAAATAATTTCTCTAGCCCAAGTGAATAACTTAAGTCGAAGCTTAATTCCCGCATGTCTTTGTATCTATTTGGATCAAAAAGATTGTGGTGAGTGGACAGCCCTGCTGAAGTGTAGTTTAGAATTGTAATAGATGCGATACTTCTTCTGTTTCTTACGATTAAATCTCTAAGTGCCTGCCTAGGAATATAATTGATTACACTCGAAAGTACGATATGAGTCGGCTGAGAAAAGGTTAAAGCTTCGATTGCGCCTGGAACGAATGAGATATTACCTACTACATTTGTACCAGCCTTTAGGATAGTACTGCCATGAAGCTGCTGGAATATATCCCTGGCATGAAAAACCATCTCTTGATTTAAAAAAGCAACATCGACTGCCGTGACATCAAAACCACTTGCTACAAGGCCAGCTGTCGAAGGATTAACCCCAGAGCCAATATCATAAACACTGTTTGTAGCAGAAAGACCAGACTCCCCAAGGCTTTCTAGAAGGTCTTTGGGTGCCCCCCACCCACCAACTAAGAATTCGTCTCTTAAGCGGGGTTCTTCACCGGTTAGAACTTCAGCAGTTTGCTGCGCATACCAAGCCTTCCAAGTGTTTGTTTCTAAGCTCATTTAAATACACTCAACTAAATTGGGTGTAATTATATACCACACCCTCTGCTATAATTACCTATGGCGAAGAAGGAATATCAACCAAGTAAGGAGATTTTAGAAAAGTATGCAGATGTTTTGGTGAATTTTGCCCTGAACTCTGGCAAGGGTGTAAGGGCAGGAGAGGTGGTGCAAGTGGTAGTGCCAGATGTTGCCAAAGAGCTAATGGGGGAGCTGCAAAATGCTGTGCTCGAAGCAGGTGCACAGCCAATGCTTCGAATGATTCCTACCGGAATGGATAAAGACTTCTACAGTAAAGCAAGCAAAAAACAGCTCGAGTTTTTCCCAAAAAAGTATCTTAAGGAGAGGGTCAATTTAATAGACCACCAGATAGGGATAATTGCAGATCCAGATCCAGAGGAGCTCAAGAATGTGGACCCCGAGAAGATCATGGCGGGTCTTGCGAAAAAGAAAGAATATAAGGAATGGCTGTTCGACAAAGAGAATAAAGGTAAATTTACTTGGACACTTGCACTTTGGGGAGTAGAAGCGAAGGCAAAAGAGGTTGGGCTGAGTCTAGAAAAATACTGGGAGCAGATTATTAAGGCATGTTTTCTAGATTTAGCAGACCCAATCGCCAAATGGCGTGAGATTTTCGAGATGCAAGAGGAAGTTAAAAAATGGCTTAACAGCATGGAGATAGAAGAAGTGCACTTTGCAGGAAAGGATATGGATATCACCCATATATTAGGCAAGACAAGGCAGTGGGTCGGAGGCAGCGGCAGAAACATCCCAAGTTTTGAAATCTTTACCAGCCCAGACTGGCGCGGAACGAACGGCTGGATCTACTTTAACGAGCCATTGTATAGATATGGCAATGTAATTAAGGGAGTGAGGCTAGAATTTAAAGATGGATTAGTGGTGACTGCAAGTGCAAAGCAGGGAGAAAAGCTGGTAAAACAAATGCTGAAGACAGAAAACGCTAATAAGGTGGGTGAAATCTCCCTAACAGACAAAAGAGCTAGCAGAATTACCCATGTGATGGCAGAGACACTTTACGACGAGAATATCGGCGGAGAATTTGGTAACACTCATCTAGCAATTGGCTCGAGCTACCACGAGACCTACACAGGAGACGTAGAAAAGCAAACCAAAAAAGACTGGGAGCGCCTGGGCTACAACTCTAGTGCCGAGCACACAGATATTATATCGACCACAGACAGAGTGGTTACAGCGAGGCTCAAAAACGGCAAAGAAAAAGTGATCTACGAGAACGGTCAGTTTGGGGTTTAGAACCTACCCTACCCTTATTCCAGTTCTCTTTATCTCACCTACAAGTGGAGATGCAGAGTTATCTAATTGTGAAGGGCTCATAGCTATGGGCTCAATGGTGTTCCCCACATCTTGAGGCCTATACTTCCAGAGCATCTTCGTGGACTCATATATATCGTCGAAGTCTGGTGAGACTACAC
>JBMCLZ010000086.1:0-4174 GCA_048615025.1 Candidatus Dojkabacteria bacterium
GTAAATCGTGTCGGATAAAATGACACACTTACATGATTTCCCGCAGACTAGAATTAGAATTCCAGAGTTAAGTTTCAAAATTATTTATAGTTAAATTCCATAAATTTATTATTAAGAGGATTCCCTTTTGTTAAGTATATTTTGCCTTGAGTTGGATAGTATACTGAAGATGCTAAAGTTGCATTGACCCCATCCATACAAACAGTGTTAGGACTTGGTGTTTTCGCACCACCACAATATTGAGAAAGTAATTTAAGATTATCAATCTTCAAGCCGTCACTCTTCTCGAGGAATTTTTCTATTTGATCAAACCGACTATCTGCCGATTCTTTCCACTTGGTATCTTTAGCTGATGGCTTCTTAGTCTGACTAACAAATTTGTACCTATCCACTTGCTTGAGTTCGTTTGTAAGAAAGAAATTTGTATATATCCTAAACTTTTCTCCCTTATTTTTTGGACTAACTTTAACTATTTCCCCACTTACCTCAATACTTGCAGATACCCCCTTTTGATCAATGATATTTATTATTCCAGAATTTGCGATTGGGATTTGACTTAAGAAGTTTATAGCCGATTCTGTATCCTTACAATCGTACAAAGCTTCTGTAAGTGCAATGGATATTGGAACCCCTCTTGAGGGTTTGTTCAGTCCATATCCATTATTGAGAGAGATCGTTAATCCCTTCTCGTTCATACCTTGAATGACTTGAGGCATCATGATAAAGGATTGAGATATCAACCTATAACTACCATCCACATTCAAATCGCGAATAAAAATGCTTCCTTCTAAATCTTTCATATAATCCAGATTTTTGAACAAGAATGGATCTTCGTCATCGTCAAAACCCATCACACAGCTACAAAAATCCCCCTGATCCGGTAACATTGGAACTAGTATAGGATAAAGAATACGCCTAGAATAATATACTGATCGCATTAGGTATAGATTTGCACAAGATATTAAAAGATAATCTGCTATAGATTTTCCGGTTGATTCACTTAAACCGCTTAAATATTCAAAATTCTTTGGGGCATAATCTTTGACATGTTTTAGAACGCTCATTTTTGCATGCCACTTCAGCAGATTGTATACAGGTTTGAATGGCAAGAAATTTGGTTTAATTTGTTTTACTATCGATAGTTGTTGAATATTCTCAAAGAAATAATCAAGTTCTTCTTGAAAATAGTTGCCTTGTTTTTTACCTGCATTAAAAAAGGTATCTTCTTTAATAGTAATTGTTTTGTTTGCCATACTTATCTCAATCGAACTTCTGCATTATGCCATAAATAAAGAGAAGCTTTATGTTTAAGAATTAAGCGTTCTCTCCTCTCTAAAATTAAAATCCCTGTATAGAAGCATATTCGAAGATACGGGGAGCATGGAACGTCGCTCGAACTTTTTTATCTAAAAATCCATTACTTGAGATCAAAATTCCAGACTTGTCTTTTGATTTAAAGCTAGTGTAACTTTTCTAAAAGTATAAGAGAAAAGCAATGGTCTAGTCTAAATACTCCGCCGAGACTGATTCATTTTGATTCTTAATCTTCTTTTTATTTTTTATATAGCTGATACAGCCTATAAGAAATATTATTACCGACAATAATAGCAATCCATACCCAATTATTAGAACAACTGGTTTGTGAAAAAACTCTTGAAAGGCTATTCCAGTAGCTAAGAGTGCCAAAGATGTTCTGATATAAGCCAAGATCGTACGTTCATTAGCTAGTATTGATACTAATTGGGCTAGATTAATCGGATTATTTTCCTTTTGTGTATTATGTCTATTTTCTTGCATAAATTGCTAAATAAAGTGTTTCGCTTGAACTTCTGAATTGTACCGTGAACAAAGAGTTATTTTAAGTCAAACTTTTACAGTACTGATCTCCCTAAAATTAATAATGCTTAAATTAAAGCAAATACACAGATTCGGAGAGGGTGGGATTCGAACCCACGGTTCCTTGCGGAACACAGTCTTTCCAGGACTGCACAATCGACCACTCTGTCACCTCTCCAGTTATAGCCACAATGTGTCACTCTAGATATTTTCTGAATATATATAAATAGGTGCTTGGTTGCGGGACTAGGACTCGAACCTAGATTAACGGAGCCAGAACCCGTCGTCCTGCCATTAGACGATCCCGCAGTACATGTCTTGTAAAATATCAAAGAACTGGAGTAATTATAGCAAAATAGTATAATTGTAGAGGTGTTTGACGAATCAAAAGAAACAAAAAATTTTCTTATCTATTCCGATGGAGGATCGCGCGGCAACCCAGGCAATGCAGCCTATGGTTGGTTGCTTTTTTCCGTAATTGGATTAGAGAGCTTCGACGCAAAATATATTGGAATTGCAAGTAATAATTCCGCAGAGTACCAAGGGATCTACAACGCAATAAAGGCATTTAAAACGTATGTATCGAAAGAAAAAAACATAGAAACCAGCATATTGACTTGCTACTTGGATAGTGAGTTAATAGTAAAACAGCTACTTGGCGAATATAAAGTTAAAGATCAAGGGCTAAAAATCTGGTATAAGAAAATAATAAAACTGCAAAACGAGCTGAAGGACTCTGGGATCGCGACCAAATTCGTTCATGTACGAAGAGAAAAAAACAAACATGCAGATCGACTTGTAAACATTTGCCTAGACATAATCGAACTACAAAATGAAAAAAATTGACCTCAGCAAACCCAAAAAACTGGAAGCACCAGAGCCTGTAAAAAGACTGGAAGCACCTGAGGTTGGGAAGAATCGATCGGAGCAGAATAGTAAGAAGAGAATTAACCTACCCAAGAGTTGGAAGAAAAAAGTGCTGTTTTTGTTTCTAATTGTGCTAATAGGCGCGGGGGCAGGGTTTGCATATGTTCGTTGGGAAAGACAACTTACAAATAGCATTACTGCAGGAGGAGGCACAAGAGCAGACGCGTGTACAAATTTACTAGATCCAAACTGCTGGACCGAGGCGTTCTCACCGCAGTTAAACCAGGTAGATGGCAAAACTAATGCACTTATTGTTGGGATTGACACGCGTGAGTCTGGGTCTGGTGCGGGTCTAATGAACACAGACACAATCATTCTTGCGACTGTTTACCACGATACTGGCAAAACCCGCCTAATTTCTTTCCCACGCGATCTCTACGCCCCATATGGTTGTAGCGAAGAAAATCTTCCGTTTAGACAGAAAATTAATGCTATCTATGCATACGGGCAACTCTATTGCGATTACGAAGATGGACTGCGTACGCTAAGCTACACAATAGAAGAAATCACTGGCGAAGAAATCCAATACACTAGTCTAATTAAATTGGAGGGTGTAGCACGCGCGATCGACGAACTAGGTGGAATTACAGTAGATGTCGAGGAAACTTTTGTAGACGTATTCCCATATGCAGATCTCCCGGAAGAATATCAGCAGCAGTGTATCAGATCGCGAACGTTAAGAGCTTACTGCGAGTTTAAATTCGAGGAAGGACCAAACGAGCTTAATGGCGAAGAGGCACTAATATATTCCAGAATGCGTTACTATTCTAGCGATTTTGTTCGCGCTCGTAGGCAACAGCAAGTTATAGAGGCAGTCAAAGAAAAGATTCTTAGCGACGAAACATCCACAAGAGAAAAGGCAGAAAATCTACTTTCAATTTATAACGGGATCAACGACTACGTGGAGGTCGACCTAAATCTAGAAATGATCCTCGCTTCATTAAACCTATTGGGGGAAGTAGACACAGATCCGATTAAGGTTGTGCTAGATCCTAACTTCGGCGGAGGGGGAATGATCGTAAACGGAGCGGGAAGCAACTTCAATTTTAGCGACTACAAATTTGCAAACATCCAGCGAGAGTTGGAGGAGATCAATGAAAACTCTGGACTATTTAAAGAAGAACAAAAAATATACTCCGTGAACCGCACTGGCAGAGCATGGACCAGCGACAATCCTATTATCGAGCTAAGAGACGACAACCTATGGTATATAGAGCTAATTACGGATACTAAGCCAGCAGATCCTTCGCTAACTGGGGTAAAAATTATCGATTTTAGCGAAAAAGGCTCGCCCGAAACAGTATCGGAGCTAGAGAAAAGGTTTTCTGGTTTTTCAGGGGTTGAGGTTATCTCTAACGAGCAAGCACTTGCCCAAGGAAGCACTTACGAGCGCTCACAATACGACGAAACC
>JBMCLZ010000087.1:0-4134 GCA_048615025.1 Candidatus Dojkabacteria bacterium
AGTGTACTTGCCCTGAGCCGTCTTGCTCGTGAATAAAGTAGAAGTAGTCTGAGTCTGCAGGGTCTGCTGCCGCCTCTATCGATTCGATCCGTGGGCTATTTATCGGCCCTGGTGGAAGTCCTGGATTCTTGTATGTATTATACGGCGATTCCGTCTGTAAATCTGAAAACGTTGGCCTAGGGTTGCTTTTTCCTGTTGCATAATTTACTGTAGCGTCTGATTCTAAAGCCTGCCCGATTGCAAGTCGATTGTCGAAAACACTTGCAATTGTTGGGCGTTCTTCGTTAGTAAAGCTTTCTTTCTCGACAATCGAGGCTAGGGTTAGATTCTCATAGAAGCTCCTTCCATCGGCCTCCAGTGGAACATCTGCAGTGCGCTCGGCAAAAATACCTAGCATCTTCTCGATAACTTGCAGCGCGGTTGTATCTTTAGCAAACTCGTAAGTATCTGGGTACAGGAACCCTTCTAGACTTCTGCCATCTGGCTTGCGCTCTGCAAGGTACGACCCGATTTCAGGAGAAAATGTATAACTGTCTGGGTTCTGCATGATCGCCAACAGATCTTGCTCGGGAAATGGTTCTAGTCCTTGCTCGGCAAATCCCGCCACAATCTCTTCCGCCTTTTGCTCCATGCGCAACCCTTCGCGCAAGGTTACTCGCACGCCTTTTACCTGAGCTCCTTGGGTAAGCTCTTCTACTAATTCTGTAAGGGGTTGGTCGTCGTAGAATTCGTAGTTTCCTGCCTTGAGAACAGCGTCTGGTGCCTCGCGCCTAAGATACACGGAAAACACAAGCTCATTTTCTATCAATCCCGCATCCTTCAGAACTGTAGCAATTTCTTGGCTTGTAGCCCCTGCTGGAATCTCTACCTCTACAAGCTCTCCGTTACCAGATGTGTCAGAAATTTGTTCGTTATAGTAGCTGTACGCATAGATGCCCATGCCGGCTGCAACCACCAGTAACGCAATCAAAAAAATAAATATGTATTTGATTTTCCCCATAGATAAAATGATACTACAGAATTTCTGTAATTCGATAGATTACGATTACCTGGTTAAAAAACGAAACGTATAAATCTTGAGTTAAGTCGTGCTAAAATTCAACTTGCATAATAAATTTTTCAAACAGCAGAATTTTAGCCGAGTCTTCAGCCTTAAACAAAAATGGTTCTACATCTTTGGCTACTTTCTTCCAGTCTACATTTTTGACCTTTTGCAAAACCAATTCTTTTACCGCATCAGCTTTGCTCGTACCAAATTTTGCTTCCAAGAATTGTTTATTTGGCTTTGTGGATTGTAATAAATGCATAATGTCATAGAAGTCTCGACCTTTTGCCCTCTTTCTTTGGGTTATCGTCCATAGTTTCTGTGCCAAAATTACGTCCTTAGGTGTTACTTTTATCTGCTTGAGTAAATCAAATTTATTTAACACGAAGTCATTGCTATCGTAATCTACACCTTGGTCAAATGTATCCAACTGAATAAGTATTTTCTCGTCCACCAGTGGAGAGAGCCCCTGTTCATAGAGAATCTTTGGGAATTTCACATAACAATGGAATGCTCCCTTAGAAAGCATCCTAATTTCTACTATGTATCCCTGTCGCTCTAACTCAGTTTTTAAGAACTCACCGATTTCCCTGAATTCATCGAAGCTAAGTCTTTTGTTATCAAAGTCGATGTCTTCAGAAAATCGTTTCAGATTGTATACGATGCGCAACGCAGTCCCCCCAAGAAAAGTCAGCTTATAACTTTTGGGATGACTGAAAACTATTGCCAGGATTTGATACTGAAGATACTCTCGTATTAGGCTACGTGAAAATATATGTAAATCGGTATTGTATTCTTGTTTGATTTCATCGAGGGTAAGCATATCAATCAAATACATATTTTAGTAATGTAGCTACTCTATCTTCGAGGCTTCTGCTGTTAAATACCCTTAAGTACTTCTGTAACATCTCCTGATCGAGGTCCTCTTGCAGAAGTATTCTGTTATATCTCAACCCATCAAAGTCCTCAAGGGAAGTTATATCTGAGTTTAGATAAAGCGTGTCAAGTAGGGCTTTTTCTAATGATGCCATCTTAACTCCTATACCGTTGGTGTGTAGTACTTTATACCCAACAAATAGTGGCTGCTTAATGCTTTTATAAACAAACCTTCCGAATTCGGTATCGTAGCTTTGCGTTTTTAAGGTTGTTATCGAAATTATTTGCTGCACTGACTCCGGGATTACACTGTAATGCGCGAGTGCAGATTCAAGTGAAATGTATGAAGGTGAAACTATTCTATTGGCGATCATGTAATAGTCGTAATCCACTGGCTCGAAATCATTGAAAACATACCACTTATTTCTGATTTTGCGAACTAGCCCCTTATCTTCCCATTCATATAGTGTAGGCAATCTGAAATTTTCATCAATCAAACTAATATCTTGGATGGAAAATACTTTAAGCTTTTCCAATTTTTCCTTGAAATCTATGTATTTCATTTCCGTTTTATACGCTTTTGCGTAGGTTATAGAAACATGCTACCAGTGGCGTCGGGAATTGTCAAAACTGAGGAAAAGGATTTTGAAACTAGATTTATCCAGCGAAACCTCCTTAGCAGTATACTTCTTACTTAATAAAGTATTTAACACAGACACAACCTACAACAACAGTCTCACCACTAAATCAACCATTAGCTCTTTTTCCTTTGGGTCGCTTTGGGCGAGCATGAGAGCTATTGCGACAAGAGTGTTTTCTGCAATTCTTTTAGAGCCATCTTCTTTCACTAGTAGGCCATTGAGTTCTAAAAACCGTACAAATATAAATGCTCCGATCCTCTTATTACCATCGGTAAAAGGGTGATTCTTTATAACTAAATATAGCAAGTTTGCCGCCTTTTCCTCTATGCTTGGATAAAGATCCTTGCCACCAAAAGACTGGAAAATATTTTGTAAAACTGATTCCCGAACAGATCGGTAGCATTTAACTCCTTTCTTAGGACATCGATATCGGACTTCGCATCTTCGTATGTTATTTTCTTTGCTACCCTATTGGTTTTTGGCTTGGGATCGATCTCATCATGATTATACCTATCTATGAGCTCCAGCCCACCTGCATAGTCCGTAATGATTCTAATAAGCTCTTTAGCTTCGTCTTTACTGAAGTCTTCGAACTGATTTACACGCTTTAGCGTCTCCAATTGAACTTTCAGTTTCTGCAAATTTTCAGCTTCTCTCTCAATTTTGCTTTTATTGATTACATAACCTTCGACTAAGTATTCTCTTAAAACATTGGTAGCCTAAATTCTGAATTGCGTAGCTTTTCCGGAGTTTACCCTATAACCGATTGCAATAATCATGTCCAAGTTATAGTATTTCTTCTGATATGTCTTACCATCACTAGCAGTATGTTCCATTTTGGAACTAACTGAATCCTCCTCTAGCTCACCATCTTTGAAAATGTTTCCTATGTGTTTCGTTACCGCAGGTCTTTTGACCCCAAATAATTGAGCTATTATCTTTTGATCCAACCATAATGTCTGATTCTGAATATCAGCTTTAAGCTCAATCTCACTATCTTCATTTTTGTAAATGACAATTTTCTGATCTTCCATAGAATATTTTACCTTAGAAACACCCCAACAGAAGAACAGTTTTCGGGTGTAAAGAGATTCCTAAAAGGGTTCAGTTTTCTTTATGAAGCCTGAGGAAAGACTGTCTCTATTTGTTTTTTATCAATGAAACTCGTCACAAGCCATAATGAACATATGTTCAGAGCATATGATATAGCGCTAATTCCTCCAAAAGAGGTAGTGGAAAAGTGCTACGAGATCAACGAGGGCATAGCTAGTCGAAAGAATATTGATTTTCGCAAACATGGGCAACTGCCTCATATTACTTTGCTAATGGGTGGGGTTAGAGAATCAGACATAGGGAGTGTCAAGGAGGAACTATCAGCAATCGTCGCTAGTCTCGATCCTATAGAGATCACTCTTGCAGGCATTCATGAAGGTAAGTTTGCATCAGGTATAGGAATTGCTCCAAACGAGCAACTTAATGATTTGTACAGTAAAATTATCGATCAATTTGCAGGACGATCCAAAAATAAAGTAAGTGTTGCTGATGTCATTGGCCTGCCAAATGTTACAGATG
>JBMCLZ010000088.1:0-4033 GCA_048615025.1 Candidatus Dojkabacteria bacterium
AGCGCATAATAGTCTTGCCCACCAATATTTGTTGTACTAGGAAGTTCAATATTACTGCCACCAGCACAATCGGAAGTTACCTGTGCCAGACTTGTAGCACTTGGGCACAACCTTATTCTGTCTACAGAAGCAATCACAGGAATATAAAGGGTATAACTGCTAGTTGTCCCAGCTGCATTCTGGAGATTCCTTACAAATACTTTACCCGCAGCAAAATCTGAATCAGCTGAAATATTTGCCTCACTCCAATCTCTGTCCTGGCTCATATCTGTTATGATATCTGCAACAACTGCGTTACTGCCAGTATCTACTAGCCTTACGGTTTCGCTCGCACCAGTTAGCCCGTTAGCTGCCCCTTCTGAAATATCGTTACCAGAAGTATCTTGTGGCTGAAGCCCAGATGGCACCCCAGCAATTTGGTTTGTATTTGTCGTTAAAACGTAAGAATACCCCCCGTAACTGCCACTCAAGCCACTTATCTCCCAATAATCCTGACCTTCTATGGTTACGATTCTTGTATCAGGGTCTGCCTCAGTCTTGTTTAACTCTCCTGAACAGCCCTGAACAATTGCTGTCAGGTCTGCCGGTGAGCTGCAAAGCAATACTCCGTTATGAGCTAATCCTTTTGGTACGTATAAGTTGTAACTGGCAGAAGTTCCAGCCACAGTGTCCATGGCCGACACCCTCGATTTGTATTCTGCCAAGCTAGCCTCGGCTTCGACCGAACCCCAATTTAAATTGCTAGATAAATTCCCAAGAAATACCGAAGAAATAAGCACTTGGTCAGAAGTTTGGAGAATCTCAATTCTCCCTCTATTCACTAATCCAAAGTTAGTACCTACTTCAACATTGTTTTGCCCCAACATGGCATCTAATTCAGGATCAAGGTTCGTAATTTGAAATTGTTCGACAGAATCGAGTGCTAAAAAACTCTTTCCTGCAAAACTACCACCTGTATCGTCGTTTTTGGTTCCAAATATAAAATCATCATCTCCATCATTGTCGACATCCCCGACACCAGACACTGCTTCTATGTCCCTACCTGAAGGATCTCTATCGAAGAATCCATCTGCATCGTTAATGCTCATGTTTGCATGCCATATCTCCCTACCAAAAAAGAGAGAGGCTCTGTGACCACCGAAATCGTTAAGTATGAAATCGTCGTAACCATCGGAATTTATGTCTCCGACATTTGCTAAGTCATCTCCAATTCTATTAGCGTTAACACCATTGATGACCACGTCAGCACTGGAAGCATCCTGATCTAAACTCCAGCCACTACTTTTACCGAAAAATATATATGCTCTGCCATGGGCACCTACGTCTTCATCAGAAACTAAAATATCAGTAAGTCCGTCACCGTTGTAGTCTCCTGTAGAGTCCGAATCTGCCCCAAAGTCTCCACCAACCGAACCCTCCTCATTTATACTGAAGTCTGCTTGTGTTTCTAGATTCACACCCTGCCCCCAACCAGTTGCTTTCCCAAAGATGCCATAGATTGACCCAGGAGTTAAAGTCCCAGAAAAGTTTGAAGATATCACAATATCTGAATATGAGTCACCATTTATATTTGCGCGACTAACGTTGTATCCATAAGGACTAGCACTGTCAGCTGCAATAAAAGTAGAATTACTATTATCCAGAACTGTCTCCATGTCCCAGCCAGATGGCTTTCCAAAAACTAAATGAATCATATCTTCTCCTGTGCCAGTAATAACAAAATCGTCGTAACCGTCATTATTAACATCCCCCACACCCGCAATCTCCATACCTAATCCGCCAAGAAGATCATTACTCACAAATGAAGCGTCATGTACCTCATCTAAATCCTGCTGACCAGACCAAGCAAAAGTATTTCCAAAGAATATATACACCTTTCCCCCACCAGGTGTACCCTCGTCGTTGCCTTCAGCACCAATAGCAAAATCATTGAAGCCATCCCCATTTACATCTCCAATGCCCGCCACAGCACTGCCAGCTTGGTCACCCGAAGCTTCACCCCGAAAACTTGCATCCACATCACTTAAATCAGTATCTTGGTTCCAGCCAGAACTACCTCCAAGAATAAGATAGGCTTCCCCAATCTCGGATCCTCCATTCCTGCCAGGCGCTCCTATTAAGAAGTCATCGTAGTTATCATTATTAATGTCTCCTAACCTAGCAAAAGTGCTACCAGACCAATCATACGTACTCTCACCAATATAACTGGCCTCTAGATTATCTATTGTAATTGGAGAGCTGTAGCCCGAGAGTGACTGGGTAGAAACGCTGTTGTTAGCTAATCCTAGTGTATCCCTACTTAAAATTCTATTCAGGCGATCGAAAACAACATCTCTATTTTCATAATTTCCCGAAAACGTAAATTGCAGCACAAAAATGGAGAAGGATAGTAAAATCAAAAAGAAAATTGTGCGAATCACGAATTTTTGTCTAACCATAGTCATGATACAGACTAGCATAGTTCTTTGACTAGGAACACAATAAACCAGCCTATAACCAAAAAAAGGCAACTGTTGTGAACTAGCTCGAGTTGAAACTAACGTGTCCTAACCCTGCTTCTCGTTCTTGCCGGAGGCTTTTTTCTTGTACGTAGGCTCTTTCTTTTCAGCTACTTTTTTCTTGTGCCCTGCAAGCTCCATAAGCTTTTCTACAGATTTACGTCGGAGAATTACAGAATGAATATAGTTTCTTCCTTGTTCGTTCTCGTAGGTATTCTTTGTCTCTGGATCTTGAATACGTTCGATCTCTGCATCGATTTCCTCTTTTTTTACCTGAATCTGCTCGTCTTTAGCGATTTGAATAAAAAGTAGGTCTGCAGCTATCTTAAACTCTGCATCCTTTTCCCAGCTCTTACGAAGCTCTTCTAGGGTTGTGTTTTGGGTCTTCAGGAAATCTTCTAGCTTTAGCCCGATATCTTCTATTCTCTTAATATAAGACTGCTCAGCTCTTTTCGATTCCGATTCTACAATCTGGCTCGGTGGTTTGATCTTTGCTAGCTCAATCGCATCTGACACCAGCTGGTCTACAAATGAATCTTCCACCTTTTGCTCTTTTTGTTCAGTGATTACCTCCTGAAGGCGCTTGCGCACGTCTTCTTCTGTCTTAAGTTCTTTGTCGTCTAACTCCTTTGCCCAGTCGATGTCTTTCTTTGTGTATTTTTTCTTAGGTTTTGATTTTGATTTACTTTCGCTAGGTTCGTCTCCATCTTCTTCCGCTGCTTTGTTGAGTCTCTCTAAAGTTGCATCAGTAAGACGCTTTAGAGAATCTTCTATCTCCTTTTCCTCGATCTTTACTTCTTCCTTCTTAGTCTTTAACTTCTTAAAATCTGGAAGCTTTACCGTTGGAAGCACAGTAAATGCTGCACTATATTCCAACCCCTCGTCTTTAGAAACTTTTGTTACCTTATACTGTGCGTAATCTAGTGGATCTAACTTAGATTCTGTCATTGCAATAGCAGTAATTTGTGGGATAGTAATATTGATCGCCTCTTCGTATAGCCTAGCGCCCAACTTTGCCTCTACAAGATTTCTAGGAGCTTTTCCTGGTCTAAAGCCAGGCACCTTAACCTCTGGTGCGAGTTTAGTGTATGCCTGCTCTAACTTTCCCTCGAAAAATTTTGGCTCTACTTTTATTACAAGCTCTTTTCTCGAGTCTTTGAGATCTTTAACCTCGAAGGTGTAGGGCTTGTCTACACTTCCCCCTGCCGCTTTTACAGCATCCGAACTATCTTCTGTTGGCTTTTTTGCTAGCATTCCCATGGGGAGAATTGTAACACAATAATTTGATTATATCGTAAGTTAATTGCAGCTTGAGCTACAACCAAGCTGCGTTAAATCCAGCTAGCTCAAGCGCGAGCCACTCGCCTTTTTGCAGGTCGTACACACGTAAACTGCTGTTTTCTGGCTTTGCCTGAAAGCCTTTAGCGCGCTGGGCGGAGTAATCTTGAAGTGCCGCCTTCGTGTAGGCTTCGAGCAAAACATATCTATTGTCTGGGCTTACCTTTGGCAGCTCGAAGCCGAACTGGTCGCTTGAA
>JBMCLZ010000089.1:0-3999 GCA_048615025.1 Candidatus Dojkabacteria bacterium
TCTTTACCCTTACACTTAGGACAAACAACTCCCACATGGTCACGATATTCTTTGCCTTAGTGTTGGCCAAGCCGATTTCGCGAATAGTCTGCCTTAATTTTTCTTCTCCCAAAAGTAGCATTTTCTCTGGCGTGTCTGCAGCGTCGAACAGTTTAGGAGTAATCTGGTTAACCTTCTTATCTGTCGACTGTGCCGACAAGATTACCGCAACAAGAAGTGTGTACGGGTCTTTATGAAACAAAGGAATTTTCGGATTCGGGAAAAGCTCTTCCAGTTTTTGAATAATTATATCTGCCTTAGACACACCAGATTATAGCTCATGGGGCTAGTGCATTGCTTTAGGTTTCACCTGCGCAGATTTTAGCTGTTGAGTTTGCGAGTAGTGTTTCGAGAGCCTACTTGCGCTTAAGTTAAACAGCTCTGGTCCAATAGTTGCAGTAATAATAACCAATAAGACCAAAGAGGTAAGATAGTCTTCTTCTAAAATCTGGAACTCTCTTGCCGCAAAAATAACAGCTAAGCTTGTAGCCAAGTGAGGCGTAGACCCAAGCCCGAGAGCCAGAGACTGATCTGGCATAAATCCGGAAAGCCTTGCGCCAAGATACCCACCAATAATCTTACTAGCAAAGCTACCAAGTACTAAAGCACTCAGAAACATCAGCTGTCCTCCTTCCGAGAGAAGCCTCAGTTCTAACTGAGACCCAACCAAAATAAAAAAGACGGGAATAAAAAAACCATAGCCAAGGGTATGAATCTTTTGTTTGATATTCTCTTTGTTTACATAATCTCCAAGCAGTACTCCGACCACGAAAGCACCTAATGCTCCATCTAAGCCGACCACTTCGAATAACACAATTCCTGCAAATAAAACCATTAGGATGAACCTGAGATGTGATTCTAAGGTTTCGCTAGTCTGTTGGTGAGAATCGAACCATGAGACTAGGCGCACTATCTGATCGTGCAAAAATATTATTACTAGTGAAATGAGCAAAATGGTTAGCAGGACTGTCGATCCGTCGCCTCCTAAGAGCATCTGGGAGAAAACCCCTAGACTGGCAAGCACAATTATTTCCTGAGTAATTCCGGTATTTATTAGCGCTTGTCCTAGTCTGCTGTTTTCTAAGCCTACTGCTTGGAGTGTAGGTAGTATTGCCGGCACAGAACTAGTAACGAAGATAATGCCTATCATTAGTGCTTGTTGAAACTCTCTCGCGTAGATGTACGAAAAGCTGAATCCAATTATAAATGGTAAAAGGCTGTTTAGCAGTAATAGCGGTAAACTGTGGGCTTGGGCGTCCGCGAGACTGCGGAAATTTATTTTTGTTCCTGCTAGGAAAAATAGGAAAATCAGCCCGAGGTTTGCAAGAAATTCGTACGCTTCTGAGTCTGGAATTAGATCTAGCATAGATTGCCCAAAGATGAGCCCGCCCACAATTAAAGCAGAAACGTATGGCAGGTGCAGTCTTGAACTGGCTTCTGTAAAGATCAATCCAACTAGGAAAATTAAGAGGAAGGGCAATAGTAACTCCATACTATAATTAGAACATGCTTGAGAAAATTGCGAAAGGGTATGGAATTGAATTAAAAAGATGGAGTTTCTTAGGGAAAGGTTACCGAAATAGAAATTATTTGCTTACAGACCTTGCTGGGAAAAAATATAATTTGATTATTTACAAGCCTGAAAAAGATATACTTCCGAAAATTAGGGCAGCACATATCTTTTCCCAAGGAATAGACCAAAATGTAAGTTTTGAAGTACGTAAACCGATCTCTAAAAAGCTATTTCAACTTGGCAAAAGTTATGGGGCAATATATTCTTTTCTCGAAGGAGAAACGATTCCCTGGGAAAGTTACACCATGGAAAGGATAAAGAATCTGGGAGGTGCTTTGGCTGAGATCCACAGTTGCAAGCTTTCTGAATTTGCCAATAAATTGCCAAGTGCCAATCTGCTGCAAAGAGAGGAGTTGGCAAAGATGACGAACTATTTTGTGAGCTCCGATGTTCGAAAAGCAATGAAGAAAAAGTTGGCTGTAGAGCTGAACTTGGAACGATTGAGGGGTTTCTCCAGTCTAATAGACGGGTTAGAGTCACTCGACTCTTATCCTCTTCATCTAGACTTTGTCCGCGGCAATGTACTATTCTCCCAAGAACAAGTTGTTGGCGTGATCGATTTCGAAAAAGCCGCTATTGGTCCGAGAGTACTAGACATTTCTAGGACTCTAGCGTTTTTGTTAGTAGATTGTGTGTATAAACCCCCGAGAAAAGTGTGGAGGTATTTCCTTAGCAGCGGATATTGCAAACGAGGGTCGAATAGCATTTCCGCTTTAGAAGAACAGTTAATTTCTCAGCTTGTTTATTTTTATCTTTCCTATGACTTCTATAAGTTTCTTAAAAATAACCCGTATGAAAGTCTTCCCGAAAATGCCCACTTTTTACGCACCAAAGCTCTTCTAAGTGGTAGAATTTTACGTGGGAAAAACTAAGAATAAGACTAAGTTTAACTGGAATAAAAGGCTGGTAGAACAAGCTGACTTGTCTGAGTTGGCCGATGGTCTGCGAGCAAAGGCGAAGAGTATCGTATTTACTGCTGGGGCATGGGATATGTTACACGTAGGTCAAGTAAGGTATCTTCAACAGGCGAAGGATCTGGCAGATGTATTGGTGGTGGGTGTGAGTTCTAACACAGCTATACGAAAAGTGAAAGGGAAAAATCGACCCATTCTAGACGAAATGATCCGTGCGGAAATGGTCGCAAATCTAAAGTCTGTAGATTTTGTTACGATCATTCCAAGTCCTAGTTGCCAGCCAGAGTTGAAATTGCTGCAACCAGATGTCTACATTTCGGTTAAGGAAGATTGGAATAAAGATTATAAAGAATCAAAAGAGTACAAGACAGTAAAGAAATATGGCGGTAAAGTAAAACTAGTAGACAGGCAATCTCCTTACATCTCTACTACTAAGATTTTGGAGAGAGCAGTTAGTGCCCAGCTCGGCGATATCTTTAAAGACTTAAATAATTTACGTAAAGACCCTTTAAGAGAGCGTTAGTTTTTTATAATTTTATAATGCCAAAAAAGAAATCAAAAGAGATAACGCAGGAAGATATGCGTCTTGCAAGAATTTCAGGGAAATACGACGAAATTTGGAAGAGTCGAGACAAGTGCGTTTTTTGTGATCTAAAAGACAAGTACGTAGTTCTCGAAGAAAATGGGGTTGCGCTTACTGTAAGCTTGTATCCATACATAGACGGTCATATGATGGCAATACCAACTAGACACGTTCGCTCCGCAAAGGAATTAAACGAGAATGAATGGGAGCAGATTCGAAAGCTCTCGTATGTTGCGAAAAAACTTATTCGCAAGGAACATAAGCATAAGGGCATGTGGACACTAGTTCGCGAAGGACAAAACGCTCAAGGCACAGTTGGCGATCATTTACACATTCATTTTATTCCCTTCGACAACGAAGATTTGTGCCAATGGAATTACAGAGAACTCGCACATACTCCGATAGAGAATGCTAATAGGTACAAATCGCATGCAGGGGAAATTTCACGGCTAAATAAGGGCTTCTACGAGAAGTATAAGCCTGGAATGCAGTTACCAGTTGTTGTTGATGCACTCATTCTGAACACTGAAGGGCAGCTGCTTGTAGAGGAAAGGCAAAGCGCCAATGCATTCACTAATGGATATTATTCGCTCATTGGCGGGCATGTAGATGATGCGTCACTAGGCCTGAAAATGGAACTGAAACGGGAGATTATAGAAGAAACAGGTTTGGAACTAGATACTGAGCAAGCGAAAATTGTCTATTCAGATATTGGTGAGATAGAATACACAAATCCCTCGGCTCATCTCGGGATCGATCTTCCCTTCAGTAAAAGGTTTCTTTGGAACGTTTACCTTATCGAAGGAGTAGATTCTAGTTCCTTGCTAGAAGCAGGGTCTGATGCCAGCGATTTACACTGGTTTAGCATAAAAAATGCGCTGGAGACAGAT
>JBMCLZ010000090.1:0-3987 GCA_048615025.1 Candidatus Dojkabacteria bacterium
GACTACACATAGGTCGATATCGCTCCATTCATTAAAATGCCCCTTAGCAAATGAACCATACAAATAAATATCCGAAAACTTCACTCCAGAAGATGATAAAGCATCAAGGTAAGATTTGATTTGCTCTAAGACAACTCTTGGTATTTCTTTTCTAGCCATGATTTGTATTCACTACAAAGCTTAAACTTTTCTTTGGTAAATCCTCTATTTGCCTTTTTATAAAATGCATCCTTTTCATCATCGTACCTTACCAATGTATTAAACTGAGTAATCTCATATAACTCTCCTCGCTGCCTCTCAGTAAGCTTGATACCACTAGTCCTCGCAAGTTTCACCAAGTCATGGGTATACGGCGCATAGCTTCTATTAACTATCGTATATATCCCTTTAAGAATCTTTTCCAAACTTAGATGACAAAATAAGAGACAATCACTATACTTCCTTCCTTCTAACAAGTATTCTGCTGTTTCCCAGTTCCTGAGACCAGAACCATAAAAATGATTTGCTTGCCTCACAATTGATTCTGTACTAAGCATTTGCCTATTATAACAGGTATAAGTGGTTTAATAACAGATGGTGCTATGCCGCCAACCTGCAAAAACACGTACCTTTTTTTGTGTTATTTTGCAAAAAAGCGTACCTTTTTGTGTTATAATTCGCAAAATGACGTACCCTTTCCCAAGAAAAGCAAAAAACTACATAAAAAGCCGCCTTGAAAGCGGAAACAAAAAGCCAATTATTTTGCGCGGAGCAAGGCAAGTAGGTAAAACAGCTATAGTGAGACAGATCTCACAAGAACTTGGGCTTAACCTAGTCGAACTAAACCTAGATAAAGCCGAAGATCAGCAAAACTATACAGGTGTAGAGACTGTCGCAGACTTAGCGTCCAGGATAAAGCTTACAACTGGTGCAGATATATCCCAAAAAGGTATTTTATTATTCATCGATGAAATACAAGCTCAGCCGCAGCTGATAAAATTACTAAGATACATTTATGAGTCCTACCCCAACTTGCCTGTTATTGCTGCTGGCTCTCTTCTAGAATTTTACCTAGACAAGCACACAGATAGTTTCCCAGTAGGTAGAGTGGAGTATGCATATATGGGTCCGCTAGATTTCCTAGAGTTTCTTAATGCCATAGGCAAAAAGGAATTAGCGAGAGTAATATTAGAGTATCAGCCAACTGAGACAATGCCGCTTGGCCTACACAAAACACTCATGAGTACATACGGTCAATATCTACTAGTGGGGGGGATGCCAGCTGCGGTAGATTCATATATTCGAGATGGCAGCATGGAAGAGATAATAAGTATTCAAAAAGATTTATTACAAGGGATTTATGATGACATTCCAAAATACGAAACCGCTAATTCGAGAAAGATTCAGATTCAGCATGTATTAACATATGCCCCATCCTATGCAGGGAATGTGTATAAGTATCAGAATTTTGCAGGATCAAATTATAAGTCAAGAGAGATGCAAGAGGCATTTGCCACACTCGAAAGAGCAGGAATGATTTACCAAGTACAACAAACCAAATCTCAGGCACTACCAATAACTAGCAGCCCATCTGGGGCAAGAAAGCTCGGATTTATAGATGTAGGCTTGGTGAATGCAAGCCTAGATAATCATGAGAACTTATACGAAAAAACAATTGTAAATAGTGACTTCACAGGGCAGATAATTGAACAGTCGGTATTGCAACAGATTAGGTATAGCTCTACAAAAACACTTCCTAACGTTTTCCGTTGGGTACGAGATTCCAATAAATCTGCTGCAGAAGTTGATTTTATCTTAAGACTTAACGGACAGATGAGTGCAATTGAGGTAAAAGCGGGGACAAGTGGAAGACTGGGATCGCTCTTCAGCTTTTCAGATTATACAAATGGGAACGCTAGGCTGGTCAGATTATATGGAGGACTACCGAGGTTCAATGAAAGGTTAGATTATGATAATAAAAGTTACTCAGTGACCTCTCTTCCACTGTATTTACTCCCCAGATTGGGTAATCTCAATAAGTAGTAAAGCCAACTGGAACTAACCTACCCCACCCTCTTCGCGATCTGCTCTGCTAGGGTGCTTGCGAAATCCTCTAAACTTTGCGAGCCGAGATCGCCTTTGCCTTGAGCGCGCACAGAAACAGTTTTTGCTTCTGCCTCACGTCCACCAATAATTAGAAGATAAGGAATCTTTAACTCAGTTGCAGCTTTTATTTTGCCTTGGAGCCTGTCGTTCGAGCTGTCTATACTCACCCTTGCCTCTGTGTGTTTTTCGAAAGCTGCCTGCTGAAGCGCTTGCTGAACTTCTTTAGCATATTCGAGCTGGTCGTCTGAGATTGGCAAAATCCGCACTGCTTCCGGTGCAAGCCAAGCTGGGAAATTGCCACCCAGATGCTCGATCAAAACCGACAAAAATCGCTCGATAGATCCCATAACCGCAGCATGAATCATCACAACACGCTCTTCCTCGCCCTGCTCGTTTATACAAACCAGACCAAAGCGCTCTGGCATGTGCATATCTAACTGCACTGTGGCTACTTGGTGCTCTCTGCCCATCGAATCAACCCCCATAAAATCTGTCTTTGGACCATACATCGCAGCCTCGCCTTTGGCAACAAAATATTCACCTCCACGCTTTTTAGCCATCTGCTCTAGAAGTTGCTCGGACTTTTGCCAAGATTCGGAGTCTCCTAAGTATTTGTCCATTTCAGTAGGCTCGTGGAACGAAAGCCGCATCTTAAGAGACATATCGAAAGCAGCATAAAAGCGCTCGATAATATCCCAAATTGCATTAAACTCTTGCTCGACCTGGCTCATGCGGCAAAATACATGCGCGTCGTCCTGAGTAATCGCACGTACTCTTGAGAGCCCAGAAAGTTCACCGCTTTGCTCGTCGCGATACACCGCAGTGGTTTCTGCATAGCGTTGCGGAAGCTCACGGTAGCTGCGTTTTCTGTTTGCATAGATTTGTGTGTGATGCGGACAGTTCATCGGCTTAAGCGCAAACTCATGCCCCTCTCGCGTTTCCATGCGGAAGAGCTCGTCTGCGAACTTATCCCAGTGCCCGCTGGTCTCATAGAGATCTTTCTTCGTAATGTGCGGAACCGATACTTTCTCGTAACCTTTCTCCTTCCTTAGCTCCCAGACAAACTTGTCTAGCTGCTCGCGCAAAACTGTCCCGCGCGGAGTCCAGATATTTAAGCCACCACCAACCTTCTCCGAAATAAAAAACAAATCCAATTGCTTTCCAAGCCTACGGTGGTCGTTCTCCCTAGCTTTCTCCAAATTTTCTAGGTGCTGGTCGAGCTCTGCTTGCGAGAAAAACGCAGTGCCATATACACGAGTCAACATCTTATTGTTTTCATCCACTCTCCAATAAGCTCCTGCAATATTTAAAAGTTTAATCGCTCCCAACTCGCTGGTTGAATCTACATGCGGTCCCTTACAAAGATCTACAAACACAACCTCGCCTTCCTTAGACACATTCTCATAAATAGTTGCAACCTGCCCTTTCTCTTCGATCTCATCCAACCACTCCTGCTTATATGGGTTCTCTTTAAACAACTTCTGTGCCTGGGTAACTTCTATCTCTTTTCTTACAAACTTTTGCTCTTCTTGCTTGATTTTCTCTATTTCTGATTCTAGCTTGGGGAGATCATCCTCAGACAATTTAAAATCTCCCAATGGCTCGAAGTCGAAGTAAAACCCAGATTCTGTAGCTGGCCCCATCGCCATTAGAAACTTATCTATGCCAAATACTCGTTCCATTGCCTGCATAAACACATGCTCGGCCGAATGCCGCATTGCAAAAAGCTTGTCTTGTTCATTTTCTTCTCGATTAATATTTTGATTGTCTTGCTTACTATCTTTTCCCATGGCTGAATTGTAACTTATTTGCACGTTTCTTGCGATTACTTAGTCCGCGCTTGGTTACATATATTACAATCAAGGCAAACAAAAACAGGAAGAGAACTAAAACAAAGCGAAC
>JBMCLZ010000091.1:0-3814 GCA_048615025.1 Candidatus Dojkabacteria bacterium
TGGGTGGAATTGTATCTCACCATTTATACTTACCTTCTCCTCGACAATAAGGGATTTTAATTGCGAACGCGAATACTTAGGCAACTTAAACGCTAGGTATAAATCTAATCTTTTCCCAGATTCTACCTCTGTTACTATGAAAGTCATCCCTTCCTCCATTCTCTAGCTTCGGTATGCGCTTTTCTAGAAGCTGAATGTTCGTAGTAGGCTATTAGTGAATTAAATACTAGGAAAATTAGGGCAAGCGCATTTAAGCGAAGCATACTCCCTTCTGAAGAAACTGAAGACTGAGTTAGATAAGTGATAAGGACAGCTAGTGCTTGTATAGCTACCGAAGCTATCTTAAGCAGAAGCCTGTCTTCCAGTAGATTAATGATCAGCAGAAATTGCAATGCCAGTAGTAGTGCCAGCATTGTTGGCCAAGCTGGATCGAAATCGCTCGCGAGGTAACCGTTTGCTATACCAACTAGGGCAAATGGAAGCAAAGCGATAGAGCTGATTGCAAGTGACTGATACCTCTGCTTACTAATGGCTAGTAAGTTTACCCTTCTGCCATTGAAGAGAGCATAAAAGAAGTGTGCAAACAGAAAAGCACTAAATAGCTCTAGTAAAAAGAAATACCCGTCGAAAGGATTGAATAGCGCCCAAGGAAGATAAGTAAACCACTCTAATTGCCCTGCAGTTTCGTCTAGTGGCAATAAACCCCACTCGTTAGGTAAATTATCTGCATAAAACACCAAACCGTATACTCTGCTCAAGATAAACGTTGTAAAAATTGTGAGAAAGCTGAAGTCGATCGTTTTAAAAACTACAGAAAGTGGCTGCTTGCGATTTAACCACCAGCTAAGGGGTGGAACGAGCAATATCCCTAAGATAAGCGCAATAATTGTAGCTATTTCCATAAAATATTCTATCATTTAAGAAATTGATTCCAGAAAGTCCTTTACGATTGGCACAGACCGGAATCCTCTACCGCCAAACTGCTGTGCTACTGCAATCACGTACTGTTCGCCATCATATTCGAAAATTGCGATCACCCAAGAGTGCGCACCGTTTATCATTTGTCCATCTTTATTAGTGTATTGTGCCTCAGAAGAACCAGTTTTTGCATATATTTGCATATCCACCTCTGAAAGTTGCCTTGCAGTGCCCTCCTCTACTGTTTGCTTCATACCACTTAAAACTACATCTAAGTATCCTTGCTCTACTCTAATGTTTCCTAAACTCTCAGGTTCTATAAGATTTTCTTTCCCATCTTCCGATCTTACTGACTGAACAAGGCTTGGTTTCATGTATTGCCCTTCGTTTGCTATGGCTGCAGTAGCTGCAGCCATCTGAAGTGGTGTAGCAGCTACGAGACCTTGTCCGATCACGGTATTACATAAATCTGCAAGAAACCAACCTTCTCCTGTAACCTGCTGCTTTAACTCCGGGCTAGGTACACTACCAGGCTGCTCCCCTGGCAACTCAACTCCAGTTCTCTGGCCAAGTTTGTAGCTAGCAAAGTACTGCCCCAGCTCACGTATCGCCAGCTCGTCACTACCCTTTTCCCGAGCTAGATCTACAACCGCTTGGCAAAAATACGGATTAGAGGACTTAGCTATCGCATCTGTAAGATCGAGACGACCAAAATCCCTTCTATCTGCCTCGCAGAGTTCGTAATCTCCAGGTAACTCGAAACAGCCAGATTCGTAGATCGTGCCTGCAGTGATTGCCCCCTCCTGTTGTAACGGTGCTGCCATTAGGATCTTAAATACCGAACCAGTGGGAATCTGCATCGCAATCGCTCTATTTAGCAACGGAGTTTGTTCGTCTTCTAAAAGGCTGTTGAATTCATCTGAAGAAATCCCCTGCTCGAAACTATTGTTGTCGTAACTTGGATAATTTACCATCGCTTGCATTTTTCCAGAATCTACCTCCATTACTACCGCAGCAGCACCAAGCGCAGTATCAGATTCAGATACAGATGAACGAAGTAGTTCATATAGTCTGTTTTGCCAAGCAAGGTCTATGCTTAGATTAATATTATCCCCATACTTGTATCCTCTTGGTACCCACTGGCTAACACCACTACCACCTAGATTAGACTGTTCAATCCTAATACCATCTTCTCCTCTAAGCGAAGAATCAAAACTTTGTTCGATCCCCTCTTTTCCTACCCTAGCTTTGGCGTCCAAACCTGTCTCTTCTACCTCCTCTTCTGTAATATCTCCCAGGTAGCCTAAGATATGGGCGAATTCTTGCGGGTAAATATACTCCCGTTTCGTTTCAGTTGCAACAAATACCCCCTCTAGTGAGGTAAGTGTTTGGTAATTAGTTAAATAGAGATCGTAGTCTAGATCGTTGACCAATGTTACTCGTTGTGCTAAAGGTTCGCCTTGGCTATTGTAACCCCTCTGTTCCAGTCTAAGTATTAAATCTTCTGCTTTAATTCCAATAATTTGTGCTAGTTCACCAAGTAACTCTTCCCTCTCTGAGGAATCTACAGGTAGTTGTGCGGGAAGAGCATAAATGTTGAATACTGCTGTGTTTCTTACCAGAACTTCTCCGTTACGATCGTATATTAGACCTCTTGGCGCACGGACTATCTCGCTTCTGCTGGAAATGCTGTTTGCTAATGCAAGACTCTCCTCTCCTCTTAGCACCTGCAGCTGAAACGCGCTTAACAAAAGTGAAATAATTACAACCAAAACAAGTAGACCTAAAGTTAGCCCTTTAGGATTTAAATTCTTTGTAATCATAATTACATTGTAATGTCTTTACCGCGTCTATTTAAGGTAAAGTCCTCTAGAACTTGGAGGATAATCATCCCTAGAACATTCAACAAAAAGAAGAAAAGAAAACTTACGAGACTCGGGTTTAATCCAACAAGTAAAAAGTAAATGAGAAAACCAAGCTGATAACCAAAGAGAAATACTAGTGTCCTAAGATTTTCGGAGACGACAAAAGACAAAAACATAGCTAGAGCAAATACTAGCGCTGAGACACCAAGGTGAGACAATCCATTCACAAAGAAATCTTGCAGCACTAGAAAAAGGAATATGAAGGCATAGCTTGTCCAGCCTGGATAGTTGCGCACCAGAAAAAATAATGCCAAGGGAGAGAAAAGGAGAAGTCTAAACTGCTCTAAGCTCCCAAGCAACAAGCTCATGAATGCTGTTGCAACCAGAATGGCAAGGTAGATGTAATCGCTTAAAGAAAATTCTCGAGTCATGTTTGCATATTATTCTAGAGCTGTTTAAGTACTGTCACATTATCTATTTCACCCCAGCTGATTTCACTCGAAAGTTCTACAGAAACTGTTGGCTCCCTCGAATCCGCTTGTATCGTAGATACCTCACCCACTAGTAGGTCTGGTGGGTATTGCGAATTTAAGCCTGAAGTAAATACGGGTTGCCCTTGTTCTATAGTTTTACCAGGCAAAATCTGATCCACAAGCAGTTGGTTACCCCCTTGGGCTTTTAAGATCCCTAAAGACTCATTTACATTCTTTACCGGAATGCTTGTACTTGTGTCTATTAGTAGGCTAACCAGCGAATACCGCCCCGAGACATCTTCGACCCTCCCAAGAAGATACCCATCTACTACCACTGCACTACCTTGCTCAACGCCGTCTGTACTTCCTTTGTTGATTGTAATCGAGTTTACATTACCGCTTTCTCTTCCTATTACAAGCGCTGGTATAAGGCCATATTCGCGCTCATAGCCCTCTCCAAGCTCGTCTTTTAAATCCTGATAGCGTGAGAATACTAGCTCGACTTCTGCTAATTCTGCTTGTAGTTTTTCTAGTTGCTCCTGCTTGATTTTGTCGCCA
>JBMCLZ010000092.1:0-3653 GCA_048615025.1 Candidatus Dojkabacteria bacterium
CCATTGGAACTACTCATTCACCCACATTATGCAAAGGTAAAGGTAATCAACCTACATAATATTCATTCAGCGGAAGGCTACTTCCCGATTTGGACTCTACCATTCCTCTCGCGCAAAGCAAGGCTATTTTGGACTTTGCACGACGCTTGGGCGGTGCATGGTAAGTCACCCTTCTACTACAAAGATTCAGACAAGGATACAGACGAAGAAGTTTCACTTCAAGACTACCCGGCCATGGGTAAAGATAGGCGCAGATTAATGAAGTGGATAAAAAAACAGGTTTATAAATTAAGTAAGATCGAACTGATTGTCCCTTCTAAGGCGCTACTTAAGCACGTAAAAGCTAGTGGATATTTCCCTGAGAAGACTAAGTTTCATCATGTTCCAAATGGAATAAAGCCAGAAAGATTTAGCGAAATAGAGAAAAGCGAAGCCAAGAGACGGCTGGGCCTGCCAAATGATAAGACAGTTATTTACATGCAAGCAGGTTGGGTTGCAGACCCGAAGAAGGGTATTCTTGGGGCGTTAGAGAGTTTCCAGCTAGAGAAACCAGAAGATTACTTTTTAGTAATTACTGGAAATGGCGCAAAAAATTTGGAAGAACTATTGCCTAAGGACTTGGGAGGATACAAACTAGAGGGCTATGTCGATAACAAACAAATCCCCGACTATTTTGCTGCTGCAGACCTGTATCTTTTCCCCTCTTGGTTCGAGAATTTTTCTACAACTCTTTTAGAAGCTGCTGCTGCAAAAACTCCTGCTATTTGTTTCGATATTGGAGGTAACAGCGAAATAGTTTTGCCAGAGAAAACGGGCGAGATTGTTGCAGAAAGAGACTACAAAGCATTTTGGGATGCTGTGGTTGCTGCTAAGTCTAAGCAGTATAAAGAGAAAAATTTCGAAGAGGTGTCCAAAAAATATACAATAGAAAACTGCATAGCTAAATATATAGAAATATTCGATGAAGCTAATTAATTGGGCCATATACTCGTGGAGCTACTTGGTGCTAGTCACTTGGTGGCTGAGCGCTATTGGAGAGTTGCATTGGTGGGTGTATAGATGGTTTGTTTATGCACTAGTGTTTATGTCTCTCGCTCTGGCAGTTAGGGAAAGAAACTACTTTTTAGAGGTACTCACTCTCGCACAACAAAGACTTGTAGCGCTTTCTAGGCTAGACAAACTTTTTATTACCTCAGCACTCAGCGTTTGGATTTTCTTTACAGGCTATGTATTAGTGTCTATCTTCGTAAACCCACCTTTCAATTGGGATAGCATGACTTACCACCTTCCCAAAATTGCCATGGCTAGCCAAGAGGGCACACTCTGGCATCAGGAAGATGCGACTGTAGACAGAATAAACTTCAGCCCATCGAACTCAAATATTCTTACACTCGCAGCATTTTCTGTCTTTGGACATGACTTTTTAGTCGAGCTTCCGCAAGCAGTTGCGAGCTTAGCAATACCACTACTATTTATTTGGCTTGGTAAATATGCATTTAAACAACGAGTTAAAAACCTAGTCCCAGCAAGCGTGGTTTTACTCACAACCAATTTATACTGGAATCAGGCAATTTCTACTCAGAACGACCTCGTTTTTGTTTTTGTGTCTTTACTAGGTCTTGTTGTTTTAATAGATTTTGCTAACGATCCGAAATTTCGGAAGATCATTACAAACCTAATTGTTATCGCCTTAATTGTAGGGACGAAGTTTAGTGGCTTTGTCTTTGGTGGCCTATTGTTCTTAGCCCTTTACTATCTAGTGTTCAAAAATAGAGAAAAATTGAAAAAGCAGGTTAGCGAGAAAAGAGATTTGTATTCAGCACTAATTATGCTGATCGTAACCCTAGTCTCCACAATCGTGATAGCATTGCCAAACTACATTATCGCTCAGATCGAATATGGCAGCTTCCTTTACCAGCCACCAGGTGTGTCTGAGCAAATGTCTATCGGACCTGAAACATTCATTGTAAACATGGAGCATTTTGGAAAGTGGTTTTACGACTTCCCAAGCACTGAGGTGTACTTTTCAGAAACAGTAGGCCACCCAGGCTACTTTTTCCAATTTGCTTTGCCCTTCTTAGCTATAATCTCATTATTTTTCCTGCGAAAACTAGATACAAAAATGTTGCTATCTATTTTCGTTGTGTTCGGCTTCGTATTTATATTCTTGTTCGCACACAAACCAGACCCATGGGACTACCGTCTTATGTTTATTGGCCCACTAGCAGTAATGTTTGCAACTACAAGTTATCTTTTTCAGTTAAGAGCAAAAGAATTTAGGGTAGGCATACTGGTGATCTTGGTAATCTTATGCGCATTTACATTTCTTTCTCTAAGGCATCGCTATCTTCCTGAATTACGCATCGGTGTAGAACATCTTGTAGAGGGCAAAGGCTTCTATTACTCTGGCAGGCGAGTGCCTTGGTATCCTACAGCTGGGCTTATTCAGGAGAGGTTCGACAATTCAGACCCAGAAAATATTCTGCTCATGTCGAACCAAAATGATGCATGGATCTACCACGTATTCGGCGAAAGATGGCAAAACAGTGTTACTCAAACCAGAGAGTACGATTTGCCAAAGTATTTGGAACAATCCGAAACAGAATTCGACTACATATTTGTTAATGTCGCAGCAATCAGAAGCAGAGAAAACAGAGATGAAAAGCTCATTCCGCCAAAGAATGCTAAACTCTTACTCGAAGACTCTTATTCTTTAGTTTATGAAGTAGATGGTCAAGATGATAGGTAGTAAAGGTCAAAAAAAAGAGCACAAACGCCCATTAATCTCTATAATTACCCCAGTCTATAACGGGGAGAAGTTTATTCAGAAGACTTTAGATTCTATTTCGCGACAGACCTACAAAAACATCGAGCATATTATTGTCGATGGCGCATCGACAGACAAAACTATAGGAATTTGCCAAGAGTACGAAAGACAAGCAGTGCACAAAGTGGTAATTATCTCAGAACCAGATAATGGGCAATCAGACGGGATCAACAAAGGCTTTAAAAAAGCTACAGGAGATATTCTTACTTGGCTGAATTCAGACGATACCTACTTCGATAAATTTTCCTTAGAAAAAGTAGTGCAAAGCTATAGCACAAACCAAGAAAGCGACGTAATCCTTGGTAAGGCTCTCACAAGAATTATAGATCAAGAAGGAAAGCAAATTCACGAGTTTACGCATAGCCCGCAAGAAGAGATTAGTATGGAAAGGCTTATTCGTTGGTGGAACCAAGATGCGATCCCACCTCAGCCAGCAATTTTCTGGAAGAAAGAAGTTGCAGATAATGTGGGGTTACTAGACTTGGAATTACACTACGTTATGGACTACGATCTTTGGCTGAGAATGGCAGACTCGGGCTTTAGGTTTAAGGTAATAGACGAGTACCTAGCGATAAATACAATTCACCCAGAATCGAAAACAGGAAAAGATCTAAAAAAGTTTAGAATCGAGGCGAAAAAAGTCGCCAGAAAGTACTGGGGGAAATTTTACGAGCTTAAATACTGGCGCAGATACTTTCAGTATCTGTACATGAAATATACGAAGTCTAGATCTACTCTGCTTCACAACGAGGTGCCGGATTTCTGGGGTGGTGGGGAAAAGCGCTAGCTAACTTGCCCCGTTATCTAAGTACCATTCGTACATCTT
>JBMCLZ010000093.1:0-3617 GCA_048615025.1 Candidatus Dojkabacteria bacterium
CCAACCTGCCCTAGTTTCTGTGAAGGTTAGCAAACTTCTTATATGCGATAATCTGCGGGGGTCTGTACCAATGACTTCCTCAATTCTACGAGACTCTGCTTTAAACTCCCCCAGATCTATATCGTATGCTTTCAACAGATCTGAAGGCGGTATCTCTCTATAGCCTTCCATCTTTTGCATGAACGAGTATATCACTGCTAGATACTAGATACTACCCACTTCTCTTTAACTTTACCGCTAGTTCTTCAACCTCTCGACTTCCTCTGCAAGCATTTGCATGTAGAGACCATAGCCCACTTTAGAGATGTTGCCAGATTGCTCTGCACCAAGCAGATTCCCAGCACCACGAATTTCGATATCTTTACTAGCAACTCTAAACCCAGATCCTAAAGATTGTGCGCTAAGAATTGTCTCTAATCTGTCTAAGTAACTCTCGTTGCGTTTATGTGTAGGTTTCTCGTCGCTATCTTGTTCTTGCTCTTGCTTATTGTTTGATTCAAGCTCAGACTCTGCTGGCAGATCCTTTCCCTTGTAGAAGAAGTAGGCGTATGCTTGCCTCTTTCCGCGTCCCACACGTCCTCTAAGCTGGTGCATCTGGGAGAGACCAAAGTTTTGCGCATTTGTAACGATAAGCGTATTTGCATTTTCTATATCAAGTCCATTTTCTAAAATTGTAGTTGCCACCAATACGTCTTGCTTGCCCTCGTAGAAATCACTCATAAGCTCTTCTAATTTGCCCACACTCATCTGCCCATGTGCGTACGAAACTGTAAGCTCAGGAAGTAAATCTTGCAACCTTGCTACCACAGAGGGGATCGTCGCGACTCGGTTATGAATAAACAAAACCTGCCCACCACGCTCGACCTCCTTACTTATTGCCTGAGCTACAGTATTCCAGTTTAATTTTTCGACGTGCGTCTCTACGGCCTTGCGTTCTGGCGGCGGGGTTTGGATAAGCGAGATCGCCTTAATTGCAGACAGAGCCATACTCAGAGTCCTTGGAATGGGAGTTGCAGAAACAGAAAGTGTATGTACTCCTGCCTCTAGTTTGCGTATCTTTTCTTTTTGTTTGACTCCAAATCTCTGCTCCTCGTCGATAATGAGAAGCCCCAAAGACTTAGCTCTTACGTCTGAGCTAAGCAACCGATGAGTACCAATAAGTAGGTCGTACTTTCCTTGTTCGAAATCTTGCAAAATCTTCTTGTTCTCTGCGGGGCTATTTTTGCGGCTAAGCATCGCTAGGTTAAACGGGGTGTTCTTGAACCTCTCTCCAAAACTCTTGGAATGTTGCATAGCAAGCACAGTCGTAGGTGCTAGCACTAAAACTTGGTGTCCTGCTTCCATAATCTTAAAACTTGCGCGCATCATCACTTCGGTTTTACCAAAGCCCACGTCGCCAATTAAGAGACGATCCATCGGTCTGTCTTTGCCTAGATCTGCAATGATTTCTCCTTCTGCTTGCAGCTGGTCTTTCGTCGGTTCGAACCCAAACTCCTTCAGAAAATCTTTGTACTGTTCTGAATCCTCTTGATCAACCTTTATAGAGTTGGCAAGCTCCAACTTGGCGTAGTGCCTTGCCAGCTCTTTGGCACTAAGTGCAACCTGCTTTTTTACGGAATTTTTTAGCTTTTCCCAGGCACCTTTACCAAGCCTTGTAATTTCTGGGCTAGTTCCGGACTCCCCGATAAACTTTGTAAGCTTGCTTAACTGCTCTAACGGAACAAAAAGCTCGTCTCCTTCGGCATATTCTATTTGTAAATACTCACTACCATCCTCCTGCAAAAACCCACGGTATATTCCCACCCCATGATCCTCGTGCACTATGTAGTCGCCCACCTCAATCTCTCCTTCGAGCTGCTGCAAGAGTTTTCTCGCCTCGGAGCTTTTCAACTTTGACTGATCTCTAGCTCTCACAAATATCTTTCCAAACAGCTCTCTATCTGTATATATTGCGACTTTCCTCTCTTCGCTAATTACCCCCATCTCTAAACTCTCTGTATTTCCGAACGGCAAATTATCGAGATTTGTATTTTGATAAGGTTTTAACTCGTCTGCTAACTGTTGCTTATTGTGGGAAACGATTTTAACTTTATATCCTTCTTCTTCCTTTTGTCTGATTTCCTTCGTGAGGAGATCGAATCTCTGGAAATATAGTGCTGGTGCTGTAAAGTCGAAGATTTCATCTGCCTGTGAAAGTGGACTTTTTAGTAGATAAGTCTGCTCAGAGAATTCAGCGACTTTATCTGGAAAACTTACGTATATATTTGCCTTGTCTGTTTGCTCAGGCAAATAGTTAATATCTCCAAGTGGTAGTTGTTTAAGCTCTCTTATCTTTCTCCCTGTGAGCAGATCGAATATAACAATTTTTTCGATCTCTTCATCGAAATATTCTACTCTTACAGGATCTAGAAATCCTACAGGCCAAAGTGTTAAGAGCTCTCCTTTGATTGCATACTCTCCTACCTCTGAAACCTTCTCTTGTCTCTCATAGCCAAATTCGGCAATCGTTCTTATAAGCCCAGCTCTTGCGTACTCGTGGGCAAATTCTAAAGACGAAAGGTAGCGTTCAACTGCACTGTTATCCCTAAGCCCTGCAATTATTATCTCCCTTTTCTCCTCGGCCCTAAGATCAAGAAAATTGTCGAACAAAGCTGGTGGAATCCCATTAACCCCAATAATCTCCATAACTCGGAATTATATCAGGTGGGGTAATTTATCATGCCTCTAGATAAGTTGCCAAACAAAGCGTTTAGGTGTGATGAGCTAATTCCTTTTTTACCATCAAAGTGAAGATAAGGCTTACTACCTATTTCATACTCATCTGGAGAATCTCCTTTTTTAATCGCATCTTTAAGCGCATATTTCATGATCATGTATGCAGCCTTTGCTTGCAGTCTCATAAACTCATGCCACTGTTTATACACGTCGCTATAATCATTTTCCTTTGGCAAGATGTTATTTTTCAACCTCTGGAGATGAGCTAACATATCATAAAATAAGTAACTATTGTCCCTTTGCCCGTCAACATATTTTAATGCACCTTGGACATTCAATTTAAACTGATAAATATCTGCTTGGTCTATCACTGACATAACTTCCGCTACTGCTTTTGTGAGGCTATCTAGGTCTATGGGACCTTCGATCTCTTCTCTTATTTTCTTTAAAATGTCTAAATTCACCGGCGCGCCAGTTAATCGCTTTTCTAACCTGCCTGCCATCCTATTTACAACATTACTTAAGAGATCGTCTACAATTCCATTAGCTCCACCTGCATTTTGCCCTTCTATCTTTGCACTTCTTTGAGAAAGCCCATTAGAAACCGCTCTTAACACTCCAGCAACTACAAGATATTCACTCTTCTCTTGCTCAGATAGCTGAGTATTTCTACTTTCTATTGTAAGACTCATGGATTCATATGCATCTGCCCCAAGTCCTTCTACTTGTCTTAGAATTCTCTTTATCATGTCTGCATCTAATTCCTCAATACCAGGAGGATTATCTTGCAAAAGTCTGTTTAATTCTTCTAAGTCTATTAGATCTGGTATACCATCGATGATCATGCCAATGATTCTATTATCTTGATTCGCCCTAACTGAATCTAGTAAAACTGGGTACAT
>JBMCLZ010000094.1:0-3578 GCA_048615025.1 Candidatus Dojkabacteria bacterium
AAATCCCTCCTTAAGCTTTCTTGCCTTTTCTGGCGGAATCTCTTTTGCAGCCCAGCGCTGCGGCGGTGTTGGATGAAGCAAAAGCGTATTCACCCCAAGCCCTTCTCCGCGCTCCACACCTTTCTCTAAACCACCAGCAACCGACACGAAACAGCCTAGTGGTCTAGATTTTTTAGTTGATTTTGACATGTAGATTCTGCTTAATTCGTCTAGCAGTATAAAAAAATTACTCCCCTAAAGCTGTAACATATTCTTGCTTTGGGCGTACACCGATAAGACTTTTAGCAGGCTTCCCATCCTTAAACACTATAATTGTGGGGATGCTCATAACCTGAAATTTAATTGCAGTTTGCCTGTTTTCGTCTACGTTCAGTTTCGCAATTTTCACATCGTCCTTACCCTCCATCTCTTCTGCTACTTCTTCGATTGTAGGCCCTAACATTTTACAAGGACCACACCATTCTGCCCAGAAATCAACAAGGACAGTTCCTTCGAAGTTTTCTACCTCGTCTGCAAAATTATCGTCTGTAAGTATTAACGCCATAATATAAATTTAAAAAAATTATTTGTATTAGTATAGCAATGTTGTCAAACCCTAATTCTCCTTCTTGGTTTTTGACTTCACCTCTTCTACTTGCTTAGAAACAGTCTCTTTTAGCTCTTCAGTTGCTTGTCTGAGCTCTTTTGCAGCGGTTTCTTTAGCGTTACCTACTTTTGTACGTACGTCTTTTGTCTCATTCTCTATCTTATCTAACTGCTCCTTGGCCTTATCCTGAAGCTGCTTTCTTGTCTTCTTTCCTTCTTGCGGTGCAGCTAAAATACCAGCTGCAACTCCTGCAACTACGCCAAATACAGCTCCTGTAAATAAAGCAAAAATATTTCCTCCGTCGTTGTTGTTACTCATTATTTTAATTTCTTTTCTAAAAATTTATTTACTCCTTCTGCTGCTGCTCCAAGTGTTGCAAACAGCGCCGAAAGCCTTGTTAGAGGGGAAAACATGTCTGAAACTGTTCCCCTTATACCTTTGTAATCATGAGCAACACGATCTACTATGTCTGTAATCCTATGCGTAAAGTAGCGTATGTCGAACAATGCGCTGTTTAGATTCCCTAAAAGTCGAAATACCTGAAATGTTAACGCTAGTATCGCTACCGAAACTGAACTAGACAAGACTATTATCGCGAAATCTGTTGCACTCATAACCGTTATTCCTCATTAATTGCTAAAATTAGCTTTAATTAAGGATAACAAATTAAGCTAATCAAATAAAATGCAAAAATATGAACTACGATCTAGTGTTGATTCATGGATGGGGAGGGAGTAAACGCTCTCTAGAACCTTTGGGCGAATACTTAAAGAAATCTCTGTTGGAAAGCGGCAGCGAAGTCAGTTTGCATATATTGGAACTACCTGGCTTTGGTGAGTCCAGCCTAGATTCTAGGAACCTAGCACCTCTCGCCTATTCCCTTAAAGACTACTCGGAGTTTGTTTTGCAGGAAATCAATAGCAGATTTGATTCAGAACCTGATAAGTCTGAGTTAGTTCTAATTGGACACTCTATGGGAGGCAAGATCTTACTCGACCTTGCCTCCAAACAAAAAATTCCAAGTGCAAAGATTGTGCTAGTCAATGCAAGCGGCATCAAACCTAAAAATACATTTAAGAAAGTATTCTTTAAGCTAGTTTCACTGCCGTATCAGCTGATCAAGTTTGTATTAAATCTATTTGGATTAGAAAAATTCGAGAAACTGATCCGTAAGGCGGGGTACAAATTCTTGGTGCGCGCGCGCGACTACGAAAAGACAATCGAAGATGAGTTCTTAAAAGGGACACTGAAAAATATCGTAAACGAGCATATCGGCCCAGAGGAGTTGACCAAAATAGACAACCCCACCCTTGTCCTCTGGGGCGAAAACGACCGCGCAACTCCGCTTTGGATGGGGGAAACTATCGCCCAAGCGATCTCAACTGCAAGGCTAGAAGTTGTCTCTGGGGGTTTTGCAACGCATGGGCTACCTTTAAAGGCGCCAGAAGTGGTCGCAGATAATATTATCGATTGGCTAAAGGAGGAATAATGCGTTTTGATATTGTCACTTTGTTTCCAGAGATTGTAGCGAGCTATGCGGGCAATGGCATGGTTGGACAAGCGCAGAAAAAAGGACTTCTGCAGATTTCCGCGGTGGATTTGCGCCAGTTTGGACATGGCAAGCACAAGCAGGTGGATGATCGCCCCTTCGGCGGTGGAGCGGGAATGGTGCTGATGTTCGAGCCAATTAAAGCTGCTTTGGATAGCATACATCAAAAGCTGGAAAGAGAAGGAATAGAACGCTCACAAACAAGAGTAATTGCAACTACTGCTGGAGGTAAAACCTGGAAACAATCTATCGCAAAGGAGTTTGCCGCGGAAATCTCACAGAAGAAAACCATTAAGAGTGTGATCATCCTCGCTGGGCGCTACGAGGGGTTCGATCAGCGCATCTTAGACGAGCTTGTAGACGAGCAGTATTCTCTTGGAAACTTTGTGCTCACAGGCGGCGAACTTCCAGCCCTAGCAATGGTAGATTCGATCTCCCGCTTGCTGCCTGGGGTACTTGGTAAAGAAGAGTCATACCAGCACGATTCATTCTACAGAGACGACAAAACCACTCAGTACCCTCGCTACACACGCCCGGAGACAATCGAATATGACGACAAAACCCTCTCCGTTCCAGAAATCCTCCTCTCAGGCAACCACGCCAAGATTAGGGAGTGGGAGCAAAAGAACGAGGGGTTATTTGGTGGCTAGAAACACCTATCTTGCATGCTTTTCTATTAGCCTCTTTCGCAATTTCTCATTATCGTCTTTGGCAGTGGTTCCATCTAAGTTTACGGTTGACAGACCTATTCCAGCTTCGATGAGCTTTTTTCTTTTTTGCAATTGTTTAGCATCTTTTCGCTGATTTCTTGTTATTGATATGTTTGCCATGCTAGGTTCATTCTAGCAAAGAGATGCGTAGCTTATGCAGTAAAAGAAATGCTTATTAGAATCACCCCGGTTATCATTAGCAAGATCGGGACTATTCTCTTAGCAACTTTCTCCCCAAAGAACAGATAAGCAAAGATAGATGAGTAGATCGCTGCCGTGTTATCCGATGCATCCGCGTATGGCACCAAAGTATTAGAAATTGCCAGCATAAAAAACAGAACTTTCACTCCATCAACAATGCCTATTGGGAGAAACTTGATTATCTTGCTAAACCCAATTTCGTTAGCTGGTATGCTTTTGATCCTGATTTGAGTAAATAGAATTAACGAGAAAACTATTAGCATGCCCAATGCAGCAGAAAAAGTGAAGAAACTTGCGCTGCTTTCTTCAATACCCCTTTTGTTTATTGCATAAATCAGCCCATAGATTGCTGAGGAACCGAACACCATTAATGCCGCCTTATCAGAAAATAAACTCTTTATAGGGTCAATAATTCTCTTCATGCTAGTCAATCCAATTTTGATAAAGTACGTTCCTAAAAGTACAAACACGATACCAAAAATGCCTATGGGGCCTGGAATTTCGTCATTGATTGGAATTGAAAAAAGAGTCG
>JBMCLZ010000095.1:0-3327 GCA_048615025.1 Candidatus Dojkabacteria bacterium
AAACATCGAACCCATCGTTTGCACTATTACGCACATACAACCTAACCTCCGAATCATCATTTGCCAAATCTGCCCTTAGCAAAACAAAATCGTCTCTTCCATCTGAATTAAAATCTCCGACATCCATCTTATATGCTGTTCTGGTATCGCCAACACCCCCGTCAGAGAAAATTGAAAAGTTTCCTGCACCATCCCCGTAACCAATTTGGTATGTACCACCAGCTCCTGATTCATCGTCCACTAGTATAAAGTCTAGATGGCCGTCTCCATTGAAATCACCAGTAGCGGTTGTGTCGTTACCCCATTCTGTTCTATTAATACTCCCTACACTACTGATAGAAGAAAAAGTTATGTTGTCCGCTGTTGTAGTTGAGTTTACCCCTAAAATAGCATCATCAGGACCGAACCAGAGCACATCCGGTTTTCCATCTTCTACAAAATCACCGACCTCAACTGCATATCCATAGAATGCTAGATTGGCTATTTCGTAAGTAGTCCCCACTCTTTCGTAACGTTCATTTACATTATCGTAGTAATAGACTATGTTTGGACTATCGTCAGCTCCGTTAGGTCCTGCTGTGATATATTCCAAATCTCCATCGCCGTCCAAGTCCCCCAAAGTTGAGCCATAATAGAAGCCACGCTCTGGGGGTAAATGGTCTTGTTCTGAGTTACTTATAGTGCCGTTAACGTTGTAAAGAATTGAAGGGAAATAACCTAATGTTTGACCAACTATATCCAAATCTCCATCGTTATCTATGTCGCCATATGCGCCCTGACCAAAACTGAACTGTATCTGGTTCGAATATATTTGATTGCCTGAAGCAAAACTAGCTGCCTGAATATTTTGGATTGAGAGGAATGATGAAAATGCTAGAAAAAAGACAGTAAAAATAACCAGAGACGAATACTTCATTGTTACTACTCTAACTTAAATTTTTACCTTTGTTAAGGAATACTAGATACCAACCCTTCCTTCTTAGTTTTTGGCATGTGCTTGATTTCGTATTCGCGTCGCAGTGCGCTTGCTTTGTCTTGTAGTTGCTCGGAGTAAACGCATGCGAACGGAAGGCGGGAACGAACGTATTTAGAACCCTTCCCATTTCTGTGTTGGGCGAGCCTGGCTTCGAGGTCTTTAGCTACCCCAGTATAAAGTGAACCATCCTTGCAGCGGAGAATGTACAAATAATAACCCAAGATTTACATTACTTTCTCGCCTTCTTCGGAAAGATAACCTTCTTCGAGAAGACGCTTTGTAATAGGAGTGATATCGCCAACTTTTGCAGATGAGTAATCTACATATTCGTCGCCTTTTTTGAAGTAAGACCCCTTAACCTCTGCAACCTCATCGATAATTTCGAACTTATTTTCGTCGTCCTGATCTAGAGCGAAGGGGATGAGAACCTTGTATTTATGCTTTACCATATCAGCAATTATACCATTTTTGTAGCACTAACGTGCCCCTACACTTTGAAAATTACCCACGAGTGAATATATAGGCAAAGCAATCGAGATAGCAAAGAAAGCTACCGCCACCCAGATAACTATTAGCAGCACAGGTTCTAACAAGGTAGTTAGATTCTTAATACTAAGCCTAGTGCGCTGCTCATAAATCTCAGAAACGCGCATAATAATTTCAGGTAGATTACCACTCTGCTCTGCAGAAATGATCATCTGTCTAATTGAAACAGGAAGAATGCGGTCTATTCCTTTGTATCCAGAGAATGCATCTGAGAATGTTTCTCCAGCTTTGATCCTCTCATGAAGGTAGGTGTAGAAGTCTCTAAAAACATAGAAGTTTGTAGAGCCAGAGATAGATTTTAAAGATTCGTCTATCGGTAAGTTTCCTTTCAGCATCGTGCCTAAGATATAAGTAAATCTTCCAACCTCGACTTTTTGAATAACATCTCTTGTAATTGGAATAGAGTAAAGCAAGAACTGTCCTGCCTTTCTCGTTTTCTTGTTCACAAATAGGACATAATAAAGTGCCATCTGTGCGAAAAAGATCCCTGGGATAACCCTCGCACCATAATCGCCAAAGTAATCCCCAATGTCTAGTAGAATTTGTGTTGCAAGAGGGAGTTCTACATCTAAGCGTCTATACACTTCGGACAAATTCGGTAAGACAAAAACGATTAGACCAATTGCGACAACTGTCATTACAGCCAATATAAGAAGCGGATAAAGCATAGCAGAGCGGAACTCAGCTTTAAACTTTTTTTCATTATCTTTCTGAGAAGTTGCGATTTCTAAGTTTTCTGCTAACTGCCCCGACTCCTCGCCAGCCCTCACAATAGTTACTAATCTCTCTGGTAGAAGCTTAGAAGACTGCAAAGCTTTCCAAAGTGGGGAGCCCAAGGCAATATCTTCCCGCATCTGATCTATTCTTATTTTTAGTGGCAAAGATTTGATCTCAGCCCTTAGAGAACTTAGTACCTGTGGAATAGGCATCCCAGATGCAATCATTACTGCCATACTCTCGAAAAAGTACTCCTCTTCGTTCTTCCCCGAGAAAGGATCTGTGTATAGAATTATTTTTGCTCTTCTAAGAGCTTGTTTTACTGACTGGCGCAATTCTCAATAATTCCTCAATTGATGTAATACCATTTTGAACCTTTTCGACTCCGTCTGTGAAGAAATCTAACGCCTCTTGCTTACCTGCAAGCTCTGCTACTTCTGCGGATGAAGGATTTTCCATAATTAATTCCCTCATTTCAGGAGTAATCGAAACATACTCAAAAATCCCGACACGTCCTTTATAACCATTTATTTCGTCTTTAGGCTTGTAGAGCGTTGCCTTAGACTTAAAGAAGCGCTTTGCATTCGGAGTAAAAACGGTTCAACTCCCATATCTAATAACCTAGGAATTGCAGTTGCTGCATCTGTTGCGTGAAATGTAGTCAGGACCAGATGCCCAGTTAAAGCAGCATTAACAGCAATCTCAGCAGTCTCTTTGTCGCGAATTTCACCAACCAAGATAACGTCTGGATCTTGTCTCACAATAGAACGTAACCCCTTGGCAAAAGTGATGTCTCTCGCATTGTTTACCTGAATCTGGTTTACACCAGGAATCTTATACTCTACCGGATCTTCGATAGTTGTAATGTTTACCTCTTCTTTATTCAACTCCTGCAGAATTGCGTAAAGAGTTGTAGTTTTCCCAGAACCTGTAGGACCGGTAACAACGATCATGCCGAATGGCTGCTTGTACGCAGATTCTAAAACCCCTAATGTTTCCTTCCCAATTCCTAGTTGCTGTATGCCGTAGCGCTCCATGTATTCTGTAAGCACTCTGATCACGAGTTTTTCCCCTTCTACAATTGGGAC
>JBMCLZ010000096.1:0-3322 GCA_048615025.1 Candidatus Dojkabacteria bacterium
TCTTAAAATCTGGTTCGGTGACGACCTCAATAAGAGGCACACCAGCCTTGTTAAAGTCTAGGTAAGTCTTATCTCCTTCATGGATTGATTTGCCTGTGTCTTCCTCCATATGCACTCTTCTAATTCTGATCTTCCTCACCCCATCATGTTCTGATCTTACTTCTAAATAGCCATCTTCCCCAATCGGGACGTCGTATTGAGAAATCTGGTAGCCTTTTGGCAAGTCTGGGTAAAAGTAGTTTTTTCTGTCGAACTTTGTCTCTTGGTTGATTCTGCAGTTCAAAGCAAGCGACAACTTAGTACAAAGCTCAATCGCCCTCTTGTTTGGCACTGGCAAAGCACCTGGCAGCCCCAAAACTACAGGGTCGACACAAGTATTTGGCTCCTTTCCAAAATAATCTGCAGGTGCTGCAGAAAACATCTTCGATTTGGTCTTTGCTTGGATATGTATCTCCAGACCAATTATTGTGTTGTATTTATTGCTTACCATATACCTGTTCGTGTGTCCCTATATCAATTAATAAATAACCATCCTTAGTCTTTGGTGTGGCGCTAATCCTCATCCTCTAGGATTTTAACAAAATCTTCTGTATTTTCTGCAGAGTATAATTTTTCGGCATCTATTTTTCTGCTGATGTTTTGCTCTAAATCATCCATAGTAGCTGAAAATTCTTCGCTTAAATCCATTAGCTGAGAATATAACTTATCATCAATTTCTATATAGCCCTGCTCAAGTGCCTGCTGCCTTCTGCGCTGTGATTGCTCACCTGGGTAAAATATCTCCTCGAATCCTTCCATCTTCCTAGAGGACTTAAGCTCTCCTATTGCAGCTTGGACATCACTCTTGAAATCTTCAAGATCCCTAATAATGTTTGGGTCGATCAATATCATTAAAGAACCCCAACCACCTTCTATTGTTTTACCAACTCTCGAGCTAGTCAGAGCGCCTCCTAAGAGCTCGACAATAAACCCAAGCCCCGAACCTTTATGCCCAGCGATTGGAAGTAGCGCACCAATGACATTCTGACTAAAAACCAATGTAGGATCTGTTGTATAATTGCCGTTTTTGTCGAGGTAAGTTTTTTTTGGAAGTGTTTCACCTTCTTGGATTGCTTTTAAAACATCTCCAACGTTTCCCTTTGAAGTAGCGAAATCAAGTATAACCGCTGAATTGTTGTATGGAATCCCTACAGTAAACGGATTAGTTCCGAACATCTTTTCTGAAGAGCCGTATGGTGCAACCGCGCTAGGTGAATTATTAAATCCGATAAAGATAAGATCTTTTTCTGCTGCTTTTCTTGCGTATAGGCCTATTAGACCCGAGGCTTCTGAAGTATTAGTTGTACCAACGACACAGATCCCGGATTTGCTTACCTTCTCTATTCCCAGGTCTAGTGCTTTGTTAACTACGTAGAACCCCGTTTTTTTCTTTCCATCAATAAGGATCGAAACTGGTGTCTCTTTTGCAATTTCTATTTCCTCTTTATCGAGAGATATAGATCCCGTTTCAATTTTCTTCTTCAGCCAAGGAATTCTTACAAGTCCATGAGATTTTTTACCCGTAAGTTCTCCCTCGATGAAATTCTCTGTGCTAAGTTCTGCTTCTTCTTTAGAAAACCCAAATCCTTTTAGGATACGGATCGATAGTGTTTTTGCGTCTGAGATTTCTAGTTTCATTCTATTTACACAATAAAATCTATTTCCTGTACTCTTCCTTCTAGTATTTTAATTGCATTTCCGAAGTACCACTCTATGGTTCGCCTTTCTGCCTCAATCGTTGCCCATGCAATATGGGGTGTTGCTACGACGTTTGCGTCAACATCGAATGACTCCGGTACTTCGTCAAAGAACTCTATACCATAACCTTTTATACCTTCATCCTTTAGCTTTTCTAATACTGCATGTTTATCATAAAGTTCGTCGATTGCTGTGATGTCTATCAGGTAATTATGTGGCTTTAATTTCTTGTGCAAATCTTTGAGTAGTTCTTTTGTTTCCTTTGTGGTCGCTATCGATATAAATATCAGATCAGAGTTGAAGACATCATCGTAATCGACCAATTCATATGGCACATTTTTCTTCGAGCGGTTGTAGTAGTTTGTTTTTATTCCCAAACCTGTTAATGACTTTGCGATCTCTTCTCCAATGTTTCCCATGCCTATTACAGAGGCTGTTTTCCCATGAAACTCCTCACCAAGCCCACTAGCTTTATCCTTGCTCAAAAGATTCACCCTGGTTAGAAGCATGAACATATGATTCAAAGCTAATTGTGCTACTGCCTTGGCGTTAGCACCTCCATTATTTCTGTATCTAATACCTAATTGCTTTAATAGATCTAGATCAAGCCCTGCATAAGAAGAGTATGTAGATAAAATGTACTTAACATTGTTGAACCCATGAAGATGTTTACTTAAGGTTTCAAACATACCTTCTACTGAAAAGTGATTGAACATAAGTAACTTTTCTTGACTATCAAACAACTCCCTTACATCTGAAAAGTCACTGGCATAATTTACATACTCAACGACATCATATTTATCTTTGAAGTTTTCATAAGTCTCCTTACCAAAATCAAGAATGTCTTTCTGTGTCTTTGCTGAATTTAATAAAACTACTTTCATTTACCCAACCTCCTTTTCATAGGTATATGCAAGATCTAGTACGAGTTGCTCTTCGAGTTGTGGAGCAAAGATCTGGAAGCCGATGGGGAGCCCGTTAGAGTCTTTGCCTATTGGGTGTGATATGCAAGGGAGACCAGCAAGCGCACTTGGCTCTGTTAGCATGTCTGCAAGCTCTCCAAAAAGCGGGTTGTCTAATGTGGCTCCGATCTTTGGTGCCACAGTTGGCATAGTTGGGCCGATAATGGCATCGACCTGCTCGAATGCTTTTTTAAAATCGTTAATGATAAGCGTCCTCACCTGCTGTGCCTTTTTGTAATACGCGTCGTAGTACCCCGCAGACAAAGCGTATGCACCAGTCATCGAGCGCTGCTTTGCCTCGTTTCCAAAGCCCTCACCACGGTTTTGAGCAATCTGGTCTATAATGCTCTCTGCCTTCCCCTCGGAAAAGTATCCGTAGCGGATGCCATCGATCCTGGCCAGGTTAGACGAGACTTCGCTTCTGCAAACAATCGTATAGACTGCCATTGCGTATTTCGGGTCCAACAGATCGATTTCGACAATTTCAGCCCCCATCTTTTCGTAGCTCTTAATAGCCTGCTCGGCAGAGCTAGCTACCTCCTCGTCGATCCGCTCGTCCAGAAACTGTTTTGGGACACCTAGAGTAAGCTTTTCAGTCTCGAGATCGATTTTCTTTAAGTTCT
>JBMCLZ010000097.1:0-3309 GCA_048615025.1 Candidatus Dojkabacteria bacterium
CGAGCATTTCCCACTTCGCCACGCCGAAGGGGCGCTGGGACTCGACCGGCGAAAATTTGCTTCACCTCCCCCTCGACAACAAGGGGTTCTACGATGTACTTTTGCATCCATTCCCAAAACTCTGTGTTCTCCTGAAGTACTTCTGTGGTATCGAACATCAGATAAACGGGTCTTTTAGCAACTACCTCATTGAGTCGAGCTATCATCTGCCCGGCGGCCTGTTCTTCATTGCGCCATACCCCATAGTTAAGCACCCCACCAGATTCCTGGGCCATAGTTCTTAAAAGAGATGCCCTTTGATTAGCCTCAGATGCGAAAGATTCAAAATTCACTATGAAAGCCAGTGCCTCTGGATCTGGATAATGTTGTTTTATGTCCTCAAGGGCCTTTTCTAAAAGGCTTGTTTTTCCCACACCGGATTCCCCATAAATGATCAACAGGCGGTTATCTTCGTCTACTGGCTTGCAGACTTCTTCCACCTCCTTAAATCGGTCTATAAATTCCGTCATTTTTCCTCCTCCAGTATCGCTTGGCGATATATTTTGATTAAGGCGTCAATATCTTTATTGGTTAAGGGACGTTGAAATTGTCGGGGCCAGCAGTCTGCGCATGCAGCAACAAGGCCTCGTGTCAGCTTCAGAGCATGGACTGGCGCATCCATTATATGCTCTTCGCTGATACACAAGGCCTCTTCCAAGATTTTATCAACACAATAACGTCTAGCTGTATCAGATAAATCAGGGAGTCGATCTGTCCATTCCCAATTCTCTTCTAGAATTAATTCACCTAACCAAGCTTCTAAACGTTTATCCAGAAGCTTACGAAGATTGTCTAATGTCCACTTTGGCACATTATAAAGCGCAATATGTTCTTTTTTTACACATTCCAACTCATATACAGCCTTCTCCCAAGCTGAGTTTAGAAGCAAATCTAAATAAAGATTGGGAATAGTAAGATTATGTAATCTCTCGAAGTCTCGTAATAATTGATGTATTTCTGGACCAGAAAGTATTGCTGTGTTATCAATGAAAACATGTACATTGTTATATAAGCATTTCAAAGGTCCGACTTCTTTAGTAACAAACTCAACTAATTCATACAAGACACTTTCATTTGAGATATTAGCGCCAAATGGATTTTCTGGAGGCAAACTTAACCAAGCCATTAGCTCAAATTCCTCAGTAACTTGAGGATACATAGGGGGATATTGATGATAGAACCAGCGCAACATCTGCATCCATTCTTTATTTCGACGCAAACTTTCTAAGAATTGCCCCCGACTATAATCATCTAGAAGAACTTGCATCCAATATGTATTAAATATATGGGCAGTAAGTAAATTTGACTTCAAAATATTTGCGATAACACCATTGTTTCCTAAGCTTTTATCCTTAATAGCAGGGGTGAGTTCTAAATTTACCACCAATCTTTTGCTGGATATTTCTAAACTCTGCCAATGTACAAAGGCAGTTTTTCCACTACCAGGTGGGCCAAGTATTATTCTACGTTTATAAGGAGAAATTCTATTATCAAGTCCTTGTCGCCGAACATAAGCCGATTTTATCTTGTCGCCAAATATAGCTAAGCCAAAGGGATCTACCCTTAAATTCTCGTTATACAGAAGAAACCGAGATGCGTATTCAATATATTCTGGATTAGGCAATCCAAAGCGAATATCCCAAGCTATATCGTTGTTTTTCATAGTTTTGTCCATGGTGTATTTGCTACCTCTTCTTGGAGGCTACATTTAGAATAATCAAAAGAGCAACTAATCTCTATCCAATCCAAGCGCACGCGATATGTCAATAGTGTGACATAATTATAGAAATGTGAAACCTATGTCGTATGGAAAACTCTATTCCGTACTGAGCCAATAACCTCTTCCACGAACGTTTTTCAAAAATCTGGATTGTTTAGCAGACACACCAGGCTCTAAATGCTTACGCACTCTAGAGATCAATTTACGTAGATTTTGCTCTGTATAGGCCTCGTCTGAATCCCAGGAAGATTCAGGCCAAACAACCTCTATCAACTCTTCGTGCGTGACGATATTGGGGCTTCTAATATACATCGCCCTGAGTAATTGGAATTCCTGTTGGGTGAGTGGCGGGGTAAGTTGCTGGCCGTCTATCCAGACATGCCCACTATCACCAAGATATAGACCTTCTTCCTTAGATGTAGTAGGCGTTTTAGTTTCTCTGTCAGAGCCAGAAAAGACCTCTGCTGGGTAGGTCTCCATCATTTGTACGTGATGAGAGAACTCAAGTAGGGTATTTGTGATATCGGTAGTATTGATGAAAGCATCGTCTGTCCGAGCGACATGATTATGAATAAGCGCGCGACATAAACGTAAGAGGGTCCGTGGTGAATTCCCACTGGCCTTGATCAGACGGTCCACCACCTGCGCTTTAGCTGAAGATATGCACAGATTCCCCAAACTCTCAATCTTACCATTACTATAGTAAGTTAAACGTTGTTGGATAACATCTTGCAGAGCCTCATTATCCCAATCAATAATCCGAGTACAGAGACGATCCGGACGGAGATTTGCGACTTGATGTAATACTTGACCTACTTCGAGAGGTAAAAAGAATTTAAATGCTACGTTGGGAGTCTCCAATAAGACCTTATCACTTATAAGAGGTTCCAATAAGGCAACAGCAGCGTCATTGCCTGCCGAGGTTTCGTCTACTCGATCAATTAAGATGTAAAGTGACTGATAAGTGCGCTCCGGTGTTTGTCCCAAATGCACAAAAATTTCAGATAGAGAGGTCAACATCTCAATAGAGGAAAGACTTTGCCAGTTAAAATTGATCGGTTCATCTTCTAAGATTTTGCTTAACTTTAGTTTTGAAATAGGGTCAGCAAAGGCTGAAGCGTAACCGACTAAAAGGGAGCGCTCTATTTCATCCAATAGGTCAAAATAGGTTGCTGGGACCTCTTCGACTAGCGTTTTTAACATTTGGCGAATAATATTTTCAACGTGGTGGCGAGGCGTGATTTTGGCGACATTTCCTTGGACTCGACTAAGCAAAGAACTAAAATCTGAGTAACGGACAGCCAGAGCACGACGTCGTAATCTCCCATACATACATTGGTATGCTACAATCTCTCGAGAGGCAGTTTTACCTTGTCCCTGCCTGGCCATTAAAAATGCCGTTTGCGGATAGGTAGGGTCTCCTAAAATATCATATAGGTAAGGCCGCTCCACGTAGAAGCTGAGGAGACTATCTCCTTCTTTCTCTGCTTCGTATAACGCAAACGGATCTTCACTGAATCCCATTCGCTCTAACCAACGCCATAGACGCT
>JBMCLZ010000098.1:0-3236 GCA_048615025.1 Candidatus Dojkabacteria bacterium
GCTCTGATTGTCCTCCTCGATCTTATATACTACAAACCGAAACGCGAGGGGATTTGGGCACCACTTGGTATATTCCTGCAGCTTCTCGAGTGGCTATTTTTGCCGATTGCAAGCTTCTTTTTGGCTGTGCTACCAGGGATCGAGGCAACAACTCGGCTATTATTTGGCAGATACCTCGAATATTACGTAACTAAAAAGCATTAGTTATGGGGCTAATAGAAAGAATCCATTCACTCCCACATAAAACAAAGATTTTTTTTGAGCTTTTATTGCTACTAGTCATTATTGGGATAGCAGTTTTTCTAAGATTTTGGCAAATAAATAGTTTCCCCCCAGGGCTTTACGCAGATGTTGCAGCTAATGGTTTAGATGGGTTGAATTTGTTGCGCGATGGAGACTTTCGCATTGTTTATCCGAGAAACGCAGGACGTGAGGGGATGTACTACTGGTATTTAGCTTTGGTAATGGCGGTTTTGGGTACAAACTATGTGGTTAACTACATTGCAACTGGAATCGCAGGTGTTTTAACAGTTCTAGCCAACTATATTTTTGCAAGGAAGATGTTCGGCAGATTCGTAGCTTTAGCTAGTTCATTTTTTCTAGCGACGTCTTTTTTTCATATGCACTATTCCAGGCTCGGATACAGAACTATTCTCGTTCCAATTTTTGTAATTATTACTCTTTATGCTGTTAACTACTTCCTGCAAAACCCAAGTAAGAGGAATGCGCTTATCGCTGGTGTGGCTTCCACATTGGGGATGTACACCTATATTAGCTACCGAGCAGTATTTTTTGGTCTTATTCTTGCTTTGATCTGGCATTTCTACTGGAACCGAGAGCAATACAAGAGAATCAAACCTGAACTAAAGAGATTTGGTGTTGGGATAGGGGTCGGGTTTATTCCTTTCATTGTTGGGGCTATTCTGGATCCTGTTGCCATGTTTGCCAGAAGCGGGTCTGTTTTGAGTATCTGGACGCTCCCGGAGAATATTCTGCGCACCGCGGCCACTTTTGGCATCCGTGGAGATCATGAAATGCAGTACAATATTGGTCTGGAACCAGCTGTGCCACTGGCTCTAAGCATATTCTTTCTCTATGGAATATGGCATATGTATCACAATCAGAAACAGCGGAATAGCTTTACTTTTGCATTTTTGCTGCTTAGTATTGCAGCGCATCTTGCAATCGTTGCCATTACAGATCGTGTGCCACATATGCTAAGGGCTTCGGGGATGCTAACTCCGGTAATGATCCTCGCCGGCATCGGGCTTCGTGCAATTATAATTGACTTGCGAAAATTAAAACCTAATCTTGCATATATTTTTATTTTATTTTTAATTCCTTACCTTATTTACCTGCCATTCCGCACGTATGATCTGTATTTCGAAGGTTGGGTTCAACAGGAGAATCTCGCGAGACGTGAATTCTTTACAGATTATATTGCTTTGGGCAATTATCTAAACGAAAACGACTATAATAACCCTGGTGTCCATATAGTTTCTAACTGGTACCAGGACGGCATCGGTCAGAGAGATTCTTACATTTTACAAACGACGAATTATATTATTAAAGATTCAGACCCGATTTACCGCATCGAATATAACGACAGCTTTTCTTATGCAGATTCTGGTACTTACATAATCCGCACAGACGATGGTGTTGCTCAAAAGCTGTTCTTCGAGCGTTTCCCTGAGGCAGTTTTGATAGACTATATCTTCGAAATTCCGGAATATCAACAAGACCCAGATAAACGCATAGAAATATTTAGGGTGTACAATAGTGGTGATGCGAATGCACCTTCCAGCTAAAACAATTGAACTTATCCGTAATGGGGAGAAGAAGATCGAAGCTAGGTTATTCGACGAGAAGCGACAAAAGCTGAGTCTGGGCGATGAGATAGAGATTCTCGATTTAGATACTAAGGAGCATGCTCTTACAGTTGTTGTAGAAGCCCTGCTAATCTACAACAATTTTCAGCAGCTTTATGCAGATTTCGACGCGAGTTTATTTGGTGGCGAAGGCTGGAGTGTAGAAAAACTCGTCGATAATATCTACCAGTTCTACGATCCAGCAGAAGAAAAGGAGTATGGTGTGGTTGGGATAAAGATTCAGCCTCTATAGCTAGTTCCCCTGCTCGTATCTCTCCTTAATCCTCTCGATTTTTTGTTCGTAGGAGACTAGTTGCTGTTTGATCTCGCTAGCCAGCTTCATCCCAGCTTCATATTTTTCGATTGCGGTGTCTACATCTACCTCTTCGCTGTCGAAATAGCTACTGATCTTTTCCAATTCTTTGAGCTGCTCGCTTAGCTTTTTGCTAGCCTCCGAGCTACTTGCGCTTGATCCTTTTGATCCGTCTAATTTTGCTGATGATTTCCCCATTCCACAATTCTACAGTTAAATTATCTCCCTCAGAAACTTCTGAAACAGATTTTAGCACTTTGCCAGAGGCTCTGGTAAGAGAATATCCTCGCTGCAGTACTAGCTTGGGTTATACGCTTTCAGCAACTCCTGTTGCTGGCTCACCTTCGTAAACTTTTGCTTGATATCCCTATCTAGATTGATCAATCCCCAGTTTAGTTTTTGTACTGTAGGATCTACGCTCTCAGGCATTGGGACAGACTGCCTCAGTTTCATGGAAATCATCCCCATTTGCTCATCGATCTGAGCTCTATTGGGAAGTATAGAATCGATGTTCTGGGACAATTTTTGGGCAACATTATCCAGCTGGTCTGTTCTTGGCATTAATTCTCTGAGTGAGCGTTCAATAGAATCCAGTATCTGATTTGCCAAATTTATAAACTGTTCATTTCTGCTAGCAAGATAGTAAGCAGCCTGAGACGGGGTAGAGGCGCGCACATCTGCCACCATGTCTGCGATCGAAATGTCTACTTCGTGGCCAACTGCGCATACGACTGGGGTAGGGGAGCTAAAAATAGCTTTAGCAACATCCTCGGAGTTGAACGAGCCCAGATCTTCGAGGCTACCTCCACCTCGGGTTAGCACGATCGCGTCTACATCGCTTTTTTCTGTGTCTTCCTTGATCTGGGCAAAAGTCTGTACAATTTCCATGACAGACTTTTGCCCCTGTACGCTTACTGGGTATAAGTCTATTTCGATTGCGCTGTTGTACTCCCGCAAGATCTTAAGAAAATCTTCTAGGGCAGCAGATCCGTCTGCAGTAATTAGAGCAATTCGCTTGATCACCTCAGGTAGTTCCCGTTTTCTCTCCGGGGCAA
>JBMCLZ010000099.1:0-3219 GCA_048615025.1 Candidatus Dojkabacteria bacterium
GCACGAGCCTTCAAGCTACCCTGCTCTGGTATACGATTTAATGGAACCAATGAGAGGATATGCCCAAAAAGCAGTATTTGAAGCGCTAGAGAAATCTGATCTGAAAAATGAGGATACGGAGGGCTTAATAAGTATCTCAATCGAGGCAATCAAAGAATATATGGACAAAAAAGTATACGTCAATGCAACTAGGCAGATTGTAACTGTAGCTGAGTTATATCATGGGGCTGTGCTAGCTCTTCGTGCCTATTTATTGGGTGAAGCAAAAAGATTTATTGTTCCAATCCCTGGTACACCAAATGGGGGTAGGCCAGTTCAGGCTGGATACAAGCTGTATGGGAGAAGTGCAGGCAAAACAGATTTCTGGGTGGAGGCTAGAAAAGCTAAGATTTAATAACCACTAGACATCTATTACCAAACTAAATTAACCAAAAGTCCAACCAAAATACTACTCAACCCAACCAGCACCGACATGCTAACTAATGCCTGCGTACTGAAAGTAGTTTTGAGCATTGCTAGCATCTTTATGTCGATCATCGGGCCGAAAATTAAAAACGTGAGAAGAGAGCCAACTGTAAATGTGCTTGCATAACTCAGAGCGAAAAACGCGTCGACGTTTGCACAAATCGAGATTACGAAAGCCAGGATAAGCATAGCCAGAATCGAAAGAAGTGGGTCTGATCCAATTGTTGTGATCCACTCCCTTGGGATAAGAGTCTGGGTAGCAGTTGCGATGAGCGCCCCGAAGACAAGCATACGCATCACAGTTACAAACTCTTGTTGGAAGATTTGGAGACCTTCTGCGAGCCTGCCGTGCTTGTGTTCGTGGTCTAACCCGCACACTAATTGGTAGAACTTGGCTGTAAGAAGCTCGTGCTGATTGCGCTTTAGGCTAAAAATCAGCCCTACCATGTTTGCTATTACGAGAGCAGCAACGATTCTAACCGCCGCGATCGCTGGCTCAAAACTAAATGCGGCCAGAGTAGAATAAAGTGTTATTGGGTTTACGATGGGCGCTGCAAGCAGAAAAGTAATCGACTGCGAGACACTAAAGCCTTTCATAACAAGCCTCCTAACGACAGGCACATTCCCGCATTCGCAAACTGGCATAAATACTCCCAAAGTAGACAAAACAAAGTGCGAAAGAAACCTTTTCATCTACAAACAAACCCACCAAAACCGAGACCAAGACACCTAAAACCACAAACGGAAAGGCCTCGACAATCAAACCCAAAAAGAGGGTAATGAAGTCCTGTACCAGGGGCAAATTGTCTAAACTTCCTGCTAAAATTCCGCTCATTACGTGTTTATTATATACTTTGCTAATGCTCTATTTCATCAGTGGCAACAAAAATAAATTTGCCGAGGCAAAGTCTGTTTTGCCTGAGCTGGAACAGATGGAAGTACCAGATTTGCCAGAATTGCAGTCTTTAGATTCCAAAGTTGTGATTGCAGCGAAGCTAAAAGCTGCAAGGGATTACGTCTCTGAGAATCTCCCAGATTTTTCTGGAATGATTATTTTGGAAGATACCTCTTTAGTAATTGACTCACTCAATGGGCTTCCTGGCGCGCTTATAAAGCACTTCGTGGACACGATAGGCGCCGAGGGGATTTATAAGATTTCGCATGCAATGGGGAAGCAACAAGGGGAAGCTAAAGCAGCATTAGAAGCAGAATTCCGCTGCGAGCTGGGTGTATTGCAAGTAGGTGGCGGCAATGAAAGCAATCAGAATGAACATAGCCAACCTCAGTTCTACTCTGCCAGCATTAAAGGCGAGATTGTAGAACCAAGAGGAGTGCATGGCTTTGGCTTCGACCCTGCCTTCCTGCCAGAAGGTTCCAACAAAACCTTCGGCGAGCTTAGCGGCGAGGAGAAAGCAAAGTACAACCCCAGAAGGATAGTTTTCGAAGAACTTAAAAATTTGGGGGCATATACATGAACATCAGATCTAAAACCATACTCATAACAGGTGCTGCCCAGGGAATTGGTTATGCTCTAGCTAGGACTTTAGCAAATCAAGAAAAAACCATACTCCTTGCAGATCTGAATGACGGGAAGCTTAAGCAAGTTGCTGCCGAGCTAGAGCCAAAGTGTAAGCAGGTTGTCTCTTACGCGGGTGATCTTACAAATGAGAAAGTGCGCATAGACATGGTTTCAGATATTCTGGCAAGTTTTAGTAGTTTAGATGTGCTTATTAATAATGCTGGTGTTACTCACGATCCAAAGCCTCTTCAGGATTTATCCGACGAGGAGTTCGACTTTAACTTTAATGTAAACACAAAACTCCCCTTCCAACTTATGAGAGCCTTCCTCCCAGCCATGCAAGAGAATAATAATGGCATGATTATTAACATCTCTTCTGCTGCAAATATTATGGGGTACGAAGATCTCTCTGTTTATTCTGCAACGAAATCTGCTCTTAGCTCGCTCACAGATTCTCTAGCTGCAGAAAATAAAACCAAAAATATTAAGGCAATTGCGATTATGCCAAGCCGCACCAACACCCCCATGCAGGTAAAAGTTCGGGGCGAAGAAGTTGCCGAAAGCTCTCAACCACCAGAGTTTGTAGCAGAAATAATTAGCAAAGTAATCTCTGGAGAAATCCCAACCAAAACTGGCGACGACATACGTATCCGTGAAAACAAGTTCGTTGTAGAGGAAGACGTTTTTAGTAAGGATTTTTAGGATATAATCACACATGCAAGACCAGCAACAACTTTGGGATACAAAACACGCTAGCGATAGTTTAGAGATCTACGAACCATCAGAACACATAATAGAGCTTGTAAAACATTTCCCAAGCAAGGGAAAAGTTCTAGAATTAGGATGCGGGAAAGGCTATGACGCAAACTTTCTCGCGGAAAAAGGATTTGATGTATTAGCAGTGGATTTCTCCCAAGCGGTGATCGACATGAATCGAAAAAGGTTCAACGAACAAGACAATCTAGCGTTCGACCAGTTAGACACTAGAAATGTAGGGAATCTCGGTAAAGACAGCTATGATGTTGTGTACGCAAGGCTATCACTGCACTACTTTAACAATTCTGAAACAAAACAAATATTTAGAGATATACACAAAGTGCTGAAGAAAGGCGGATTCCTTGTATTTATTTGTAAATCAACTAAAGATGCTAAATTCGGTAAAGGCAAAGAGATAGAACCAAACATGTTTGAAAGCGAAGGGCACTTAAGACACTTTTTTAGCAAGAATTACGCCA
>JBMCLZ010000100.1:0-3206 GCA_048615025.1 Candidatus Dojkabacteria bacterium
GATCGCCAGATCCCACTTCCAACTAGCAAAACGGCAAAAGAAATATTTAGCTAGCAAGCTTGCGCTATAGTTCGATTACGGAATTCTACCTAGCCCACTGGCATTGGTTGCTTACACACCCACAGGTGTAGCCTAGATCTGTTGGTAATGGTTCTTCTGGAGCAAGGCAAATTGAAACTGCTCCTTCAGTTTCTGAAGCAGCCCCACAAATCTCGCCGTTACAACCTCCGACATTGCAATCTGTATCTACATTGCACGATGAGAAAGTAGATTCGCCGTAATACTCTCCATCTGTACTTATTTCTTGTATTTCTGCTTCCTCGACAAAAACTCTGCCATCTCCAGGGCTGCATTGTTTTGGGAAGCTTTCCATAATGGGGAATCCAGCATCTGCGCAACTATCAAAATCGGTAATTTGGCTTGTGTCTGCTTGGGAACCATTGTTGCTCTCAGAAGATGTTTCGTCTTCTGAACCATCGCTCAGAAAGAACAAGGTCGCTGCAATACTTGTTACGAAAACTATAAGAACTATAATCAAACCCGCTACATATACTCCAGTTTTACTTTTGTCCATAACTGATTATGGGCTGATTCCAGCAACTAGTCAATTAGAGTGTAAAAATGCCGCAGAGAGGAATCGAACCTCCACGGGCAAAAGCCCACTGGTTCCTAAGACCAGCGCGTCTACCAGTTCCGCCACCACGGCACATTTTTTAAACGGACTGCAACGATTATAGCCTATTCAAGCCCATCCAGTAAATCTTGCTCTCCACCCAAGCGCCAGAAGGAAACACCCTTTATTCTGTATTCTTTTGCCAGATCGACACGTGTTTGTACGCCAGCAGGGTCGATGAATACGAGCATTCGCTCCTCGCCGTCTTTTTCGTAACGGTAGATCTGCTCTCCATCGAATTCAGAAATATTACTCCCAAATTTGTTTAAGACCGTAAGCACAGTAGAATAAGTGTAAGACCTAGCCCTTTTCCCTGCTCCCACGTTCGCGAATGCAATTGGAGTAAACTCCAACTCGCAATCAGTATCGCTTAGATCGCACCACCACTCGTAAGAATAAAGATGGATGCCTAAAATTAGTTGCTCCCTTGGCACTCGCTCGACTGCATAATCTAGCACTTGTTCCATCCAGTTTAGCGGTGCAATCGGCCCAGGTTTAGGGGAAAGCGAATAGGTATAGTCGTAAGCCATAATTCTTATGTAGTCTGCATATTCCGCGATACGCTCCCAATCCTGTACCTGCCTTGTTTCTTTTAGAGAGTTATATTCCTCTGTGCCCCATTTCGGAAGGACGGTAAAAATTAAAGTCTTTTTGTCGTTTTCTAACCTAGTATCTAGCCGTTCCAATAACTCAAAAAACTTCTCCTTGTCTTCTAATTTGGTTGATTCATAATCTAAATCAATTCCAGCATAATTATTGCTTACAACTTCTGTATGGATTTGTTCGATGTGCCTGCTAAGAGATTGCTCGTTTTGTAGCACTTTCGAAAACAGCTCATGATCGAACATGGCAATTGCAGGGACAAGCTCTATTTGTTCTATAATTGCAAAATCTCTGATCTGCTCCCAGTTATTTGGTCTTTTGTCTCTAAGAGAGCCATCTTCATTTATTTCGTACCAAACAGGAGAGATGGTATCTAGAGTATTTGGGTTGCGCTCTAGGCTTTCCAGACCTGCACTTGAGCCCCAATCTGGAATCCATGCGGAATAAGTGAAGTCCTCGCTCACTACTCCCATCGTCTGCGAGCTACTGGGATCTTCTGTTTCAATTACGCTTTCTGTCTGCTTAGCTGAGTTGCTTTCGGATTCTGCACTGCTTTCTTTTTCTTGGTCCAATAACAAGAAGACGTGTCCAAAACTTACAAGGAAAATTGCCAAAAAAAGTGCTCCAAGTATTATTTTATGCTTCATTACTAATAGTATACCCAAGCTCGATCTTCTGTGCGTTATAATTTTGCTAATGAGCACGCCAATGCAAAAACAGTTCGATGAGATCAAGCAGAAATACCCCGATTATGTCGTTCTATTTAGATTGGGAGATTTCTACGAAACGTTCGACGAGGACGCTAAAACATGCGCTAAAGTGTTAGGCATTACTCTAACTGCTAGGGGGCAAGGAGAAAATAGAAGGGCGATGGCTGGCGTTCCTCATCACGCCTTAAAAAACTACTTGCCAAAGTTGGTAAAAGCTGGCGTAAAGACGGTAATTGTCGACCAAGTTTCGCAACCTGAGCCTGGTAAAATTGTAGAGCGAGCAGTTACCGATGTTATTACCCCAGGGGCAATTATCGACGAGCAGTTGGCAACAGGTGAGCGCAACAACTATCTTGCTGTCTTAAATATTTATTCTTTCCGAGGCAAAACTAAAGCTGCAGTTGTCTTATTCGATCTTGGGACTTCAGACTCATTGGCAGTAGATTTTGCTGAACTGGGCGAAGACCTGAACGAGCTTATAGAGTTTTGCAATAAGTATCAGGTTAAAGAGATAGTTTTACCAGATCATTACTACGAAGAATATAAGTCTAAGTTTAGCCAGCAGAACTTCACTTCGGTAAAGGTATTTAGTAAGCAAATAGCTGCAGATTTTAAGCAAGATCGGGCGATGAGCGAGCTTAAGGAAGAGTACAAGCTGAATAGCTTTAATGCCTGGGGCTTAGAAGATAAATCAGATATCTTAGGTGCGTTGAATGCGCTTAGAATATACGCTAAAGAGAGCTTAAACAAAGATATCGACCTTTCGAATTTTAAGGTAATTAAAGAGATAGACTACGTTAATGTTCCGTGGTCTTCTTACAAAGCATTAGATGTATTTTACGATTCCAATGGTGGGCAAACAGACAGCCTCTTCAACTATCTAAACAAAACATGCACTAGTTCCGGCTCTAGGCTGCTTTCTGAATGGCTCCTTAGACCGAGTATGGATGCAAAACTACTGGAGTATCGTTATAAGTCGCAGGAAGAAATTAAAAATACTACCGAAAAGCACCCGCTGGTAGAGTTTTTAGAGCAACAAGTCGATTACGAAAGATTTTCTGTTAAATATAATTACAACAGGATCCTGCCTTCTCATCTATATGCCTTAGCTATTGCAATTAAAAATGCTAAGCATATGCAAGATTTAATTTCTGGCGCAGAAATAAAATACGAAGGGGCTTTAGGTGAGTTCTTAAAACTCGATCTATCTAAATTAGAAG
>JBMCLZ010000101.1:0-3193 GCA_048615025.1 Candidatus Dojkabacteria bacterium
CATACAAAACCTCCCCAGCAGCATCTTTCCAGATATACACCCCAGGCTTTTGGGGTAAATTTAGATTATTAGGATCTAGTTTAGGCATAAGCTATTTTAGCAATTAGCTGTCTACAATGGGCAAATGCATACATACAGCTAATCCATTGCCCCCTGGCCCCGGCTTTAAATACATCCAACCCCCTATCTCTTTAAGCTCTCGCCTTATCCGTGAAAGCCCCGTACCTGTAGAACCATACCTTTGCGAAATGGCCTCAGGAGGCAGTATGTTGTGCAGATTGAAGTATTCAATATACCTGGGATTCATACCTCTACCATTATCAATTATAGATACATGTAAAGAGCCCCTCTCCCCATACGAGGGATCTAGCTCGTAAATAATGTTAACCTGCTTACCTCCAACTGGGGAGTGATCGACTGCATTCTGGATAATTTCTTGAATAGTAATCTGCTCATGCCCCACAGGAAAACGAACTTTTAGACCATCTACCTGGTCCAAGTCTCCTACAACTGTCTCCTGAAAATCTACTACTCCTTCGTAAGGCATAGATAACTCACTGACTACTTGCCTCAATTGCCTTAAAGATAGGCTTCTTTCTGCACCGATTTCTAGTGTAAGGATAGACAGGAGATTATCTTGGTAGCTTGTTGTGAGTGCAGTTACTAATCTAGATTTGCTTGCTATTGCTCTTTCACCATGATCAGTCTCAGGCTCAGCAGCTCTTCGCATTAACGATTTAGTCGTATTGCCTTCTAGCATCATTAGAATCCTGTCGTATTCCATGTCAGGTTTTCTTTCAATGAGCATGTTTATTGTACTCAGCCTGAGCTGGATCATAGTACTTGCAGTGCCTTTAAGCTTATGGACATGAGTGGAGAGTATATGGGGTGAGTTCTTTAACAGCCTCTCAATATGCGGATGATCGCCAACTTTCAGTGCTACAATACCTGAATGTATACCTAAGTATGACTCATATCCTGCGGCAGCACTTGCGAATCGGTCTAAGTCAAGGGCTGCTGGCATTATATGTCTCTGTTGCCTCAAAATTAACTGCTCGTAAACCTCAGGAATAACTGAGGTGTTATTGCCTTCCATTAATCTGTCGCTTACTTCATGAGCAGTTCTGTAAACTGCTTCACTTAAGCTCTCTAGCTTCTGACTAAATACACCTGCAAGGATGCCAAATACGAGATCTTCTCCCTCCGTTTCTGACCGTAATATCCAGGAACCATCAAGTCTGGATACATATATAAAAGGTGGCTGTTGTGGGATTATAGCAACCAAATTTGATTCGCCATGCGTAACTGTTTCTTTAGCCAACTGAGACACGAGCGTCGGGTCTAAGCTTACTACGTCTGTTTTAATTCGCTCGCACAACTGCTCAAGAATTGTAGACTCACCTTCCTGACTCATCTTGTCCAAATGACTAAAACACTACTTTGAAATCTCTGAGGCCAGAGCTCTACGGTATGTATCGAGTTGTTTGTCGTACATAAAAATTCTGCCACACTCACAGGTAACTTGCTCGGACTGACTTAATTTAGGTATCCTTTCCAATTGTTCGTCCAGATTGCGTGTGCAACCAGGGCACATCTTTTTCTGGATTAAAGCTTGTTGTAATGGTGATATAAGTTTCTTTAACATTTCGCGGATTCAGTATAACATCAAGTAAGTAAGATAAATCAAAAAATATTTGGAAATATTCGATCTAGTAACAATACTACTATTTTCGGTTTTGGTGAGCTTTTCGCTGGCTGTACCGATTATAGATTTACTCTACAGACTAAAAATCACAAGAAGAGGAGAAGTAGATTTCTCCACAGTAATCGAACAAAGAAAATCAAAAGTAGGCACTCCAGTGATGGGAGGTTTAATCTTTGTCCTTAGCATTTTGCTAATAAACATATTGGTAAACTATAACGGTTCAACCAAAATACCACTGCTGGTATTCGCACTTTCTGCTGTCTTAGGTGGGTTCGACGACATCTTAAACATTCATGGAACAGTGAGGAAAGTAAGGCCATTATCTAGAATAAATAAGCTGATAAAAGTACACGCAAAAACTTCAGTTAGAATCTGGTTAGTTCTTACATACCCTTGGCAAGCATACAAGGCATTCTTCTACATGTTAGGCTCGAACCCAGGTAAAGGCATCCATGCCCACGAAAAAATACTTGTAAACTCAGTTGCAGGACTGTTTGTCTTCTGGTGGCTAGCAGAATTTGCAGGCTGGGGCGATAAATTCAGCTTGTTTTTCCCATTTGGGATCGATCTAAATATAGGGTGGCTCATGCTTCCTTTTGTCGTATTAACTGTGCTAGTTATGTCTAATGCCGTAAATATTGCAGACGGAATGGACGGACTCTCTGCGGGGATGGCGTTACCAGCCTTTGCAGCTTTTCTCATTATTGCGCTGCTCCAAGGAAACGAAGCGATGGCTCTGCTTTGCGCAAGTGCTATTGGAGGGCTACTTGCGTATCTATACTTTAATATCCCTCCAGCAAGAGTGCAGATGGGGGACGTCGGTTCTCTATCTTTAGGAACACTACTAGCAGTGATTGCACTCGAAATGCGAGTTCCGTTCTTGCTTACAATTATTACACTCCCGTTTCTTTTAGAGTTTATGAGCTCACTTCTGCAAGGAATAGCTCGCAGGGTCTTGGGAAGGCGTGTTCTGCGAATGGCACCTTTGCATCATCATTTTGAGCTTATGGGCTGGAAGGAAGAAAAAGTGGTAATGAGGTTCTGGCTTTTTGCAGTACTTTGCGGAATCCTTGGGATCTGGGTTTATCTTCTTTATTAAGTTTATAAGCTAATAGATTTATAAGCTAAGATTGTGCTAGTCTAAATTCATGCTAGAAGAAAAACTAAAAGAATACTTGGACCAGGCTCAGGTAGTCAAAACTTTAAACAAAGACCTCAGAGACATAATGCAGCAGCACGAGTTACACTCCGAAATAGAAGAGCTCAGCAAGAAGCTTAAAGAGAAGAGGGACAAGCTCAAAAATGTTACCGAAATTGCCTTGGTCCGCGAAAAGGTAGAAGAGGCTAAAGAAAGGCGAGACCTTTTAAAAGATATACTTTTTGCCGAAATGAACGAAGCTGGGCAGACTGAAGTCGAGGTAGATGGCTTTAAGGCTACAGTTGTCCCTTCTATGAAGCTGGGTAAGGCCTAACTAATAGAATCTTATG
>JBMCLZ010000102.1:0-3116 GCA_048615025.1 Candidatus Dojkabacteria bacterium
TCCGGACAAAGAATCTTAGCAGTCTCCGAAGCTGGTAAATACATAGTGGTTAGTAGTGAGGAGACCAGAGAATCAACCGAATTACATATTTACCAAAGCTCAGGCCAAGAGAATTTCTCTAGATATAAAACTATAAGCAAAGACCCAAACAGTAGATTTGGAAGTGCATTGTATATATATAAAGAGAAAGTATTCTATACCCTGAACAGAGATACCCAGATAGATGGGCAAGCGAGATTAGTTACTTCGCTAATGGAGTTTAATATCGAGAACGAAAGCACTCGAGAAATATGGGAGCAAACTTTCGAAAAAGTTAATTTCGGTGACCAACCTGGAGAGGCAATCGAAATTTTAGGTATATCTTCAGACGGGGAGACCCTATACGACACAGACTATGCAGGGGGTGGCTTTTTGGCCTCCGTTTCTGGAACAAGACTCAGCGATGGTGAAAATATATTTGCAGAGCCTTTGGCAGAAGTAGCGACATATGGCTTCTACGATCCTAATAGTAATTCGATAATATATATTTCTAACGAAAACAGCAATCTAGTGCGACAAATGTCTTTGAATGATTTCAATGACAGTATCATATTCGATGCTAACAGAGTTGCTAGTAACGATTACATGGTTAACCAAATTGCTCTTAGAGGATCAGGCAAGCTTGTTATTAGCATTTTCACATTAAGCGATGAAAACCGCGACATAGTTTACTCACATGATATGAGCACGAGGAATAACGAGGTTCTCATAGAGAAGTTAACTAACGGCAGGGTAAATAGTAGTTCTGGGAATGGCAGATACCTAATTATCGATTCATATACTTCTACCCCGAATGGAGAAGATCCGGGTTTGAGAATATTTGACACGGAAAGTAATGAGCTTACTAGTATCCCTAAATTAAGCGACTCTGCCGATATGCGTTTCTTGGGCTGGACTCCCGCCCTCACCTAAGGGCGGCATACCAAAGGGGGTAAGTCTTAACCCCTACTCCTGCCATAGCTCCACCATGATCAATTTTGCTGTATTTGAAATTTATTAAACAAAATATAATATAATTCAACCTCATATCAGATCATTTAAGCACTATTGTGAGTAAATTAAAAAGGATCTTATCGGCGCCTAGAACTGCAAACGAAAAAGAACTACAAAGCAACTTTCTCGAATTGCAGAAAGTTCTTTACCCAGACAAAACTCTAGAGGAACTAGGGTTTTAGTACCTTGGTAGTTCTATGACAGGAATGCATCTGGGTCCGATTTATGTAAGGAGACTAGGTTCTGTACTTACTAAACTACATCAAACCTGACACAATTCTACCTATGAAAGAAGTATTAATTGGCGAATACAAACATGCGGATACATATGTTATTGGGGACCGCGACAATGGATTTTTTGCGGAAGTGGTTCTATGGCTAGATGAAAGCTGCGTTCCTTTTGAAGCCACAGTAATCTTAGAAGCTCCTAGGAGAGGAGTTGAAATTATGAGCTTGGTTTCTGAATTTATCCAGGCGCAAACCGACCGTTACGGGGTGACAATTACACATCACTATCAGGCAACAAATGAAGCAGCGAGGGTTTTGATAGCAGAAAAATGCCAACATCTGGGATATGCTTACTTAGGAATCGACGAAAACGAAGTGGAGGAAAAAACACACTCTTACATGAAGGTTTATTACCCACGAGAGATGCGCTAGCCGTGAGACATGCTCTTTAGCTCCCTTTGCCAATTTATATTATCCTGAATAAGATCCTCGCTCCATCCTCGTGCTTTTAGGCGCTCTCGTATAGTGCCCTCTTCTGCACTCAGAAGTTGGAAGTCAAATTCGAATCTGCATGAATAGTCGGACTCAATACTTGGGCTGATCTCTAAAATCTCCCCGGGGACAATAGAACCAGTAAGAACGAAAGCAGCTGCATTAGACTGAGCAAATTTTTCTAACCATTTCTTACATGTCCGAATCCGCCATTCCTTGCCTGCTTTCTCTGGAACACCAAAATCATCGAAGTCGTAAATCTCCGCCTTTGGATACTTAAGCTTTAGCACTGGATGCATATGCGTCTTGCCCGCACCGCTTACTCCATAGATAAATATGACTCTCTTAGTCTCTGGTCTCTTATTTCTCATCAAAGCTTTCGTAAAACAGTATCCCTGCAGCGGTTGCAATGTTCAAAGAGGATGCTCCACTCCCTCTGGTATGTGCACGCATCGGTATAGAAACCATGAGGTCACAAATTTCCTGCAGCGAGCGGCTCATTCCCTTCTCTTCATTTCCCAAGATTATACATAGGGCTTTATCCCTATATGCTTTAAGCTCCTTAATTGAACTATCACCTTGCTCGTCGCTTCCAACCACTGTAATTTGCTGTTGCTTCAGATAATTGATCAAATCTGTATGGGAACTTACACCGATAACTGGCAAAGAAAAGAAAGAACCGGTTGTTGCCCTTAAGACCTGAGGATCGTAAATATCCACAGCATGACCTACAGTAAGCACTGCATCAAAACCAAAAGCATCTGCAGAGCGGATAATCGTGCCTAAATTCCCTGGATACTGCGGGCGATCTACTACAGCGATTCTCAAGGAATCTGTAATGCTAATATCATCCAGAGAGTTGTACTTCATACGCACCACCAAAACGAGCTCTACTCCCTCGTCTTTTTCTGCCAGATCGCGGATCAGTTTAGTAGAAATGCGAACTTGCTCCGGCTATATAGTTTGATTTTTCAGTTGCTGAATAATCCCTTCTGCCCAAGCAGAGAGATCTGCTGCCATGTCGATAAGCACATAATCTACCCGCCAATCGTTTGCAATAGCAAGGTCGATCATTCTCACACCAGAAACCAAAAACTGCCCCTTCTGTAACCTTTTAGTGCGATTTCGGGTCAGAGAATCAAACTCCTGGAACAAAGCGTTTTTCTTTGTGATTGTTAAAGCCATAAAGTATTGTAGCAATTGACACTAACTTATTTATGAGTTAAAATAACTCAGATTATATTGTAAACTACTAGAAAATGAGTAAATTAGCGCGGTTACAAACACAAATAGATTTCAAAACTAAGAACGATCTAGAAGTTGCGTTCGAGGAGGATGGGCTCAGTCTAAACGATGGGATTAGA
>JBMCLZ010000103.1:0-3108 GCA_048615025.1 Candidatus Dojkabacteria bacterium
AAGCTAGACGAGGGGCAGATTAGCAAGCTCAATGCGGTTTTAGGTAGGATCGAGGCGAATTTGTCTGGGAAGTTTATGTTCGAGTGGATCTACGACTCTGGTAGCTTTATTATTACTCGTCTACAGCCATTTAGTGAAGAGCTTGCCAAGAAGCTGCCTGAAATTAAATGGGGAGGCAAAAATGCGAGTCTAGCGCAAGAGCTCAGCGCAGAGGTTGGTGGTGGTGGAAGTGGTGCTGCTGGGAACGAAGATGTTCTAAATAGTTTTGATGGGCGGGGTGACAGCACTGGTTTTAGTGGCGTTGGTGTTAGTTCTGCTGGAAATAACCTAAGCAGCAATGACAGCAGCTCGGAGCTAGAAATCATCACGAAAAATGAGGCGATGAGTAAGCTTATGGACGACAATGGGAAGGAGTCGAAGGCAAAAGATGTTAAAGAGATGGTTCCTGAGATAAAAACTGTAACTGAGATTTGGTGGGATGTAGAGCTGCCAGCGCACGAGATTAAGGTTTTTCAGAACAATCTAGACGGGTTTGGGGTGTTTTCTATGGCAAGTATTTGCAAGTCATTAGATCTAGATGGGGGCAATCTGGGCTCGTCGCAAGCAGCACAAAAGAAGATCTGCGAGTATTTGGCTATATATCTAGTGGGGGCAGCGCCTACTCCGGTTTTTATCGAGCTTTCGCGCGAGCTGGAATTCGAGGCACAAGTAGAGGTGCTCTCGCAGCTTCGCAAACTCTATGGACATAAGAATTTTTGGGTACTACTGCCCTCTTTGCGAAATATCGACGAAATTGCGAGGTTTAAGAAAACTCTAAGCGGCTATAATTTTAGGCGCACTAACCTGTTTCGGGTTTTCCAGCTAATCGACCAGCCGCTTTTGCTAGCGAATATCGAGCTTTTGGCAGAACAGGCAATAGATGGGGTTTTTATCGACCTCGACTCACTCTACAAAAATGCTCTTGGGCAAGAAGTCTACGAGTTACTAGAGCAAAAAGCCCCACTAGGGAAGAACTACGAGCTTATGCAAAATTTTCTTATCGAAAACCTAATAGATAAATCGGAAACAAAACTATTTACCTACATTCGCACGAGAAACAGCAAACTCTTAGACAAAATGCTAGAAGAGCTCGTCGAAAACGGGGTAAATGGGATCGTCTACCCCGAAAAAGACCTATTCGACTTTAAGCAAAAGCTAACCGAGCTCGAGTCACAACTGCTCACTAAGAGTCTCAAGAAAATAAAGAAGGGGCTAAGGCCTTAGGTGCTAAAATTGACCATGAGGGAATTGCTAAACAACAAGACACTTTTTTGGGATGTAGAAACCAAAGATCTCGACCTTAATGCGCATCGGAACTTCATAATTGCTAGGGTTTTAGAAGATGGAACTCTAGAACAGCTAAGAGTAATGCTTAAATATTACGGTGGAGACCAAGTAGCAGAGGTGGTAAAGACCTCTAGAAGCATTTCCCCAAAGACTGGTTACTTTTGGAAGAATTATTTTAATATTACATCTGAAGTTGCATGCATCCAGAAACACTCGCGAAATTCACCCAAAATGCCCTGGCAGAGCTAGTAGGCAAAGATAAAGCGAGGGGAATTCTTCAGGAATTCTATCTCGCAGGTGGTACTGCTGCTGCGTTACAATTGGGGCATAGAATCTCAGTCGATCTAGACTTTTTTACAACTCATGAATTTGATCCCCAAGTGTTATTGCAAGAACTCAATGCCTCTGGAATAAAAACTGACAAGGTAAAAATTGACAAAGGTACACTTAAATGTGTCGTTGCACAGACTGAGGTTAGCTTTTTCTTCTATCCTTATCAACTAATAGTCAATCCCGAAGAGTACAAAGGCATAAAAATTGCTAGTCTTATCGATATTGGATGCATGAAGCTTACTGCGATTGCTAGCAGAGGTAGTAAGAAAGACTTCTACGATCTTTATTATATTCTTAGAGAAAAGCTAGACCTAGAAGCACTCTTTGCGCAGTTCGAGCAGAAATTCGCTGAAACTAATTACGATTCATACCATTTCCTAAAGAGTCTTGTATATTTTGTAGACGCAGACAAAGACCCGAAGCCTAAATTGCTTAAAGATGTTACCTGGGAGGAAGTCAAAACCTACATAAAACAAGAAGCGAAAGAAATTGTGCTGACTTAGCATGCCAAAAGAAGGAGAAGAAATACCAGAATACAATTATGCCCCAGAAGCAGGAGTCTTTATGCAAGAACCTTTCTAGGATCCAGAATCTGGAAGAGTTATTGTAGATCTGATATACGAAATGCACCAAGAGATGTATGACAAAGCTGCCCAAAAAGCTAACGGGAAAGCAACAAGACAAGGAGAGGCTAAGGTGCTCTCAGGCTAAGATATTGCTGCTAATACGATTGTCAGAACTGCTAAATTCTTAGCGGAAGGATTCGATGTCGCTAATGCAGGTACGATACAACTGCCAGACGGATTTGATATCGCTTCTGCTCATTTTGTCCTCCCTAATGAAGAGGACCCGACAGATAATTTTGTATTGCAGACTTACCATGCGTTTGTGCGCACTTATGCTGAGAAGAGAATAGAAATATCGACAAAAGACTACATAGATAACGCATACCCAACAATTGTTAAAAGCTTGGCTAGCACTCCGTATTGGTTTTTGTACCTGGATTACACATGCGGAGGTAATACACCAACAAGCGAAGCAGCTTTTCCTTATTATGTAGGAACAAAGACGTACGACCTTTATGGGAAGACAGTTGCTAGATTTCGCAGTAGAGCGATTGCGGAAGGTGAGCATAACATGCTAGTAACTTACGCAGATTTTATAGAAAATCTACCCAAATTTCTAAGCCAAACAAAAGCATTTGAGCCCAAAGCTCAAGAGGAGATACACAGATGGCTAGGTCTAGAAGATCCACGCGAAAAAGACCTAACAACTAAGGGGCAAACCAGATCTAATACTGGAAGGTATTGGGCAGGGAGAGAGGAGATTAAGAGTGGGAATTAGTAATTTCAACCCCCTACAGAAAACAGTTCTATAATATTGACTATCCCGATACACTACTGTCCGGGGAAAATCTGAGTCTGCTTTGAGATAAAAAAAGTGAGCCGT
>JBMCLZ010000104.1:0-3076 GCA_048615025.1 Candidatus Dojkabacteria bacterium
CCCCTTCCATTTTCTTCAACTTCTTCTTTCTCCGAAATATTCTGAGCGTTAACGTATTCAGCCATAGTATTCTAATATTTTCTAAATTTAATTTTACTGTTTGGATTCCCCAAGTTTAAGCAGCTTTTCTATAATTGTATTAGCTTCCTCGAAGCTGCGTCTCCTATACTCCTTTTTTAATTCTAACAAATTAGAAATTATCTCTTCTATGTTGTTGAAACTTTCCCCTACACGCACTAAATTGGGATTCTCTAAGGCATAACGTATATTACCCTGCTCCTGATGCCCAACTGGCCTTGTTAGCACAGCAGGCTTTTGGAAAAGTTCAATCTCGAGAATCGTTGCAGGACCAGGCTTTGTTACAATAACATCTGCCAAATTTAAGTAATCTTGAAAATTCCCAACAAAGCTGAAAATAGCTAGACGTTTCTGCGCAATCGCATCGGCATACTTACCCTCCAACTGGGACTTTAGAAACTCCCTCTTCCCAGCAATTACTATAACCTGCCAGTCTTCGTGCCTGGAAAGCTTATCTATAACCTTTAGCATCGATGTTAAGCCAAGTCCCCCACCTGTTACAAGAATGATCTTTTTCGATTGACTGAATCCAAGCTCTTTAAGCACCTCTCTTTTGCTGCGCGCTTTTTTATAGTTTGGATTGATAGGAAAAAGTGGATACTCAATTCTATCTGAGCTTACCCTAAACTCCTCCAAACGCGAAGCTGCCTCGTGGGTAGGCGCAAAAATTAAATCTGCTTCTCTATCAGCCCAACCTCTATAGAAGCTAACTAAATCTGTAATTGCCGTGGCAGTTTTGTACCTTCCAGGGTTAGATTTCTTTAGGCTATAGAGCATCATTGAAGCGAATGGATGAACAGACAGGATCACGTCTGGCTGCTCGGAATCTACTATCTTTTTAAACCTAGGTAACAACCTCGCAGCCATATACCAATGGTAAATATCATATATTGGTTCAAGTAAGTTAGTCAGTTGTACCCAGAAATCCACAAATTTCTCTGCCCAGCGATTCTCCGAAACAAGAGTATGCACCGTCTCTAAAGAATTAAACGGTTCGATGTCTGCAAGCTTAAAAATATCTAGGCTTACTATCTCGCACTTATCCCTAAACCTAGAAGCACCAGCCGCTGCCTCTAAAGCGATAGCTGCCGACCTATGCCCAGCTGCGACATCTGCTAATAGAATCAGGATTTTCACCTTTTTAGAGCTAGTTTTATTTGATTTGCTATTTGATTGCGCCATTAGATAATTGCGAGCTCTTTTCTAATTACTTACCCTAGCTTGCCAAATCTTCGCAAGTCTTAAAAATAATGGGAAAGACAGCCACCCGCTGAACAGTCCTAGACTAAAAGTGCCAAGAATGTACCAAATGTGCGCTAAAAATATATCCATGTTTCATCCTAATATACTATGTCGCGCATGCCAACTAAAGTAATGATGTATCTCTATTGCTCTACTGTTATAATTGCACTTATGGAAAATGACGTAATTACAGGATTTTTGTATATCGAACCACTGTTCCAGTTGGCTTACAACATCCTAATGATCCTTTATCGGTTTACAGGAAATAACCTAGGGCTTGCAATTATCCTGTTTACGCTTGCCCTCCGGCTTTCGACATTGCCCTTGAGCTTCAAGCAGATCAAGAATGCAAAAAAATCAAAAGAGTTTCAGAGTAAATATAAGGAGTTAAAAGAACAGTACAAAGACGATGAAGAAAAATTGGCAAAAGAGCTAGCGCAATTGCAAGCTCAGTATCTGCCAGGGCAAATTGGCGGCTGCCTCCCATTAATCCTACAACTACTCTTCTTTATTCAGATTTTCTACGTCATTCGCAATGCTGTCGAGATTGGACCAAGCAGTTTCAATCTGTTTAACTATTCATTTGTTCCAGAGTTTTCTACAGAAAAAGTGTTCAACCTCGAGTTTCTTGGTCTCAATTTAGGACAAGCTCCTCTAGACATTGGCTTCGACTCCTTTAATGCGATCTGGCCATATCTTATTCTTGTTGCACTAGTCGGGCTGGGACAATTCATCGCAAGTAAAGTCTCGCTCGAACTTGCAGGAGTAGGCAATGTCGATGAAGATAAAGACGGTGTGAAAGATAAGGTACAAACTCAGAACAACAGAGAAGACAAGAAAAAAGAAGGTGCTCCCGACGAGTACTCTTTTGCCGAAGCAATGCAGCAATCGATGAAGCAAATGATTTACATCCTCCCAATAATGACTATGGGGTTCTCTTTAGGTTTCCCTGCAGGATTGTCTCTTTATTGGAGTGTGAGCAGCGGTTTTGCTATAATCCAGCAACTGATCATTAAACGCGAATCTTTGGAAAACTATGTTCGCACAAAATTGGGCAAAGATAAGCAGGGAGAATCTACTGCAGATAAATCTACCGATGAAGACACATTAGAAGACGAGCAGCAGAAAGAAAAAGAGCAGCAAAAAAATAAAGAAAAAAGACTGAAGCGCAAAGCAAAGAAAAGGAAATCTAAATCATATAAGAAAAAATAGTTAACCTAGCAAAAAATGAAACTTACAGAAATTGCAAAAGAAGAGCTAACAGAGAATATCGAAAATGTTTTAGGTAACATTACAGATTTTCTAGGTCTCGAAATGGAGTACGACTACAAAATCGAGGGGTATACAACGCAAAAATCTGGGAGGGATCGTGAAGTGATCAAAATCAGTTTAAGAGGAGAAGGAGAAAGTTCTCTAATTGGGCATCACGGCAGAGGTTTAGACTCCTTACAATACCTGATCGCCAATTCGCTTGCACACATCTATAAGATGCCAGTAAGGGTGGTGTTAGAAGTGAACAACTACAGAGAAAATAGGGAAGATTATCTGTCGAACCTAGGAAAAAGAGTAGCTACACAGGTGAAAGAATCTGGCGAAGAAATCGAACTAGAACCGATGCCTGCAAGCGAAAGAAGAATTATCCATAATGCGCTACAAGACATCGCGGGAGTAAAGAGCAGTAGCGTCGGAGAAGGGCGTGAACGCAGAATTGTGATAACAGCGGAAAATGAGGTATAATCAGCAGCGATGAACTTAG
>JBMCLZ010000105.1:0-3046 GCA_048615025.1 Candidatus Dojkabacteria bacterium
TACCGAATCTTCTGGACGTAGCTTTCTGTGGATTTCGATAAGAGCCTCTTCTGTGTTTGTCGAGGGGTCTTTCTTAAGGGTCGCTTCGATAAAGGAGTCGTCTGTGTTCTCTGCTCCCTTTAGGGCTCTGCGGATGTCTCCATCACTGGAGTAACCAAGGGCTCGTAATAGGGTTGTTAACAAAATCTTTGGTTTCTTATCTAATAGCTTCACAGACATTACACCAGTTTTATTCATTTCGAAGTCGAACCAACGTCCTCGCTCAGGCATTAGCTTTACAGCAAAGTTTGGCTGCTTGTTTTTGCTAGTAGATTTTGCCTCGGTAAACAAAATACCCTCAGCTCTAGCAATCTGCATCACTACTACGCGTTCATTCCCGCTAACAACGAAAGTTGCTCGCTCGCTCATTTCCGGAATGTCTGTTATAAATATTTTTTGTTTTTTGATTTCTCCTGTCTTCTTATTGACAAGCTTCGTTTCTACATAAAGTGATTTCTCATAAGATAACCCAAGCTTTTGAGCCTCCTCGAAGCTGACTTCCGGTTTTCCCCAGGAAATTTCGCCAAAATGCAGCTCCCAAGACTCTCCAGTGTAATCCTCTACAGGATTGATTTCCTTGAAAATTTCTTCTACCTGTTCGCGAATAAACAACTCGTAAGATTCTATATGAGACTCGATAAGATTAGGTTCTAAGTGCTTAAGATTCTGCTTAGTAAGGATTACTCTTGAATTACTGCTTGCCATGTGTTTTTTCGCAATTAATAATTAAATTCTTTTAAACGCAAAAAATCCACCCCCACTTAGGTAGATTTGGAATAACTTCTTTTACTATATCTGCAGGCAATTTCCCATGTGCGCGTATATCCTAATAGCACATAATATACTGTGCTGTCAAATTTCTATTTTGTTAAATTTCGCTGGTTAGTTGACTCAGTCTGCATAGACATTAACACAAACAAATGTATGAGCAAAGCAGATAACCAGACAATTATAATAAGTTTAAACAGCTGGTAGTTCAAGGAAATAATCCCAATTTGGGATAAGGAAATTCCCAGAGCAATTGTGGCAACAACAAACACTATTTGCACACTCACAACTCTTAAAAAATGCAACATGCCTAGCCAAATGTCTTTGCGGTAGGTAAAAACAGAGATCACTGCACCAAATAACACCACCAAAGAAATAGGAGGTATAGTTGGTAGTAAGTATCGATCTATTATCGATACTGGCTTTGTTTCGTATAAAACCACACTGGCAACGTCTCCGCGTTCGTTTACTCCATTTATAAGATCCGCTTGGTTAGCCTCGCTTATCTTATTATCTAAACTGATCTGCAAACGATTACTGCTTAACCTAGTAACTTGCCCAGTCTTCGTACCGGCATTATTCAACTCGTCTTCTAAGGTCGTTTCTGGCACAGTGCGGTCGAACTCTACAACCAACAACTGATTATCTGCCAATGTCCCACCAGTTTCCGCGCTTAACTGCCAGGTTACAATAATAGATATAGCGGCAATAAAACTAAGTGTAACCAACGCTACTCTATAGTCGTTAAGCCGCCTCAGCTGTTTCAACAGCAACTTTTTCTTGCTTTTATTTTTCTTTTTCAAGGGCAAAATCTGTAATAAGTAAGCTAGAACGGATCACAAATGTATATGCCAAATACCCCACAAACGAAGTAACAACGAATCCGTAAGCAAAATTCTCAACAACAGGTACCCTCGTGAGGGTAAGAATCATTAGCAAAGAAGTACTCAGGAGTAAGAAGTTCCTGAAGTTTTTTCTCCTCGAAATGATCTGATCTTTTTTTGACTCTGTGGGGCGAATCAGATTACTCTCTATTCTAAGGATAGGAAGAAGCCAATTAGTGTGCAGTATCCAAAGTACTAGAGCAAGTAGAAATCCGAGAAGAAGTCCCAGCCCTAGCGGTAATGCTAGCAGTTTCAATAACGCTGCACTTACAACAACGACAAAACTGAAATTCAGAACTGAGACTAGGCCGTTTGTCCTGTTTATAACAACTGTCCCTAGTGCAATAAGCAAAAAACCTGCAAGCAAGCTTAGTCTAAGGTTCGCAATCTGCGAATCGTAACTACCCGGATAATTGTTTACCTCCGTGAGCTGTAAGCTTGCGCTTAGGGGCGAGCCAGAGACAATATTTGCCAGCAGCCTCCCAGTAAGTCGGTCGTCTCCAAGCCCTGTTGTCATTAGCACTTCCTGAGAAAGCTCCTGCGAGTTGGCCGGAATGGTCTGCCCTGCAACCAACTGCCCATCTATCCTTAGAAAGAGCCTGTCTGGGTTACTCGGATCTCCAGTCTGAGATACATCGCTCCACCCTTCGAAGAGGGTATTGGCCCAAGATTCGTCACTAAACCTAAGCGCCAGACCATGCCCATTAGTTTCCGCTCCGAAGTTATTCCCAACTGCGACAATATCTGATGTTTCGAGCGAAGTCGATAGATAGTTTACCCCACCGGCTGGAGTCTGGGTAGGTTCAGCCGCTCCACCTTCTTCAGGCTGCTCTTGGGTTGATTTTACAATATTTACGTTATCACTAAGCGCTAAATAACTAGCAAAATTTTGTGTTTCTACGACTTCAGCATCTAAAGGCAAGAGCACAACTAGCTCCTGCCCTCCCTCGATTGCGTTCTCTCGAAGATAGAGGTCGAAATCGTTTACTCCTGCCACTTGTAGCCTTCTCGTGATCTGCTCTGCTACTCTCTGTTCTGCTCCTGCACTGCCGCTTGCCAGAGTATACACAAGCTCGCTTCCACCGTAGAAATCTAATGTATTAGAGAAAGCCAGCTCGTCGCTCAGCTGGTTTTGCTCTGCCCAAAGCTCTAAGTCTGGCAGAGCAAACCCAGCTGCTGTCATGAGAACAACAAGCACCAACAGAAGAGGTGAATACCTCCTTGTAAGTCTTAACCATTTTCGAAAATTATGTGCAAAACTTTTCATGCGTGGGTTCATTCTAGCACGAGAAAATAGCTTACTCCTAAGGCGTAAACTGGGTACCTCCACCCCCATCTACCCTTATAAAGTAGCC
>JBMCLZ010000106.1:0-2992 GCA_048615025.1 Candidatus Dojkabacteria bacterium
TGGAAAAATGAGCGTAAAAGCCAGAGTTTTTTCCAGTTTTTGCGGAAGTTCGCGTAACGATAATCTTCTTCTCCCCACTTTCTCAAAAAACGCGGTAGTAGATGGGCGATAAGCCTAAAAGCCCAAAAATAGACAAGGAAGTTTAGTCCTAAAACGTATAAGTTAACATCTTCTTTAAACAATAGAGACACTAAAGATACAAGAGCAAATCCGCCACCATAGAACACATCTACTAAGCCGTTATTTTTTATCGCCAAGGCAATAATGTATGCAATTAGCATATAAATGAACAAAGCTAGCAGTGTAATTGCGGCGATTTGAATATCTATTTCAGAGAATATATCCATACTTATATTAAACTTAACAAAAAATATTTGCGAAAGATAGAGCAACTAAGATATGCTATCTTATGTATCTTTCGCATACCATCGCTAACCTTCTAATCGAGATCGAAACCAGTAAAAGACTGGCAGATAGGCTCGACCCAGATAAAGAAAAGCTTAGTCAAGCAAAAGAAAAGTTAAACAATGAACTAATATTCCACCTAATTAATGATCTAGGGCTGGAAGTTTCCCGCAAAGATGCTGCTGGCGTTTTAAACGAAAAGCAACTGGTAACCAACGATGCACGCGGCAAGCTCGTCGAAAATTTCTCTCTGAGTTTAAATCTGTGCGACGAGCTTGCCCAAGACGAAAGTATTCAGCTAAGCGCAGAGCTGATCCATAGAATCAACCAAACAATTGGCATAGGAACAGTCGAGGAGTGGCAGCTAAACTACCGAGCAGCAGCAGAAAAGCCTTCGCAGGTCTACGACGATCTCCAAAGCTGCATTAAACCCGGAAAGCAGCTTCCAGAAGAAGCTGAAGAGTCTTACGGAAGCGTAATAGCCTTCATATTAGAAAAACTAAACGAACCTGGAGCAGAGCATCCGCTTTTGCGAACTTCACAACTAGCATACGAACTACTAACTATCCAACCGTTTATCGTATACAACAAGTTCACAACACTATTTGTCTCCCGCCTCATGCTTTCTCGTTACCTAGGAGCGGAACTAAGCCTTATAGAGCTAGGGGAATTCTTTACGCAACAGCAGGCAAAAATTATAGACAGTACTCAGAAAAGTGAACAACAAGAAAGCGAGCTAAGCTGGCACGAACTGTTTCTTAGCATTATCGCCTCACAACTAAACAAAAATCTCGCTCCAATTCTAGAGGGTTCGCACTCTGGCAAAGCCAGCGCGGAGAGCGACAAACCGTTTCTAGACCTGAATCGAAGACAGCTTAAGGTCTTAAAATATTTGCAGTCTATCCCAACCCTTAAGAGAGAAGACTATGTGCAAATGATGGAGGTTTCTGCAATGACTGCATACCGAGACCTACAAGGTCTACTTAAGCACAAGCTTATAAAACCTGTGGGCACTGGCAGAGGAACAAAATATACTCTAGTTTCCAGATAAGATCTTTTTAATCTTAAAAGCAGTGGTTTTATTTTTTACCACTGTCTCGATGTCTTCCAGAGAGGCTTTCTTCACACCTGCAACAGAACCAAAAGCCTGGAATAGTCTCTTTTTTGTAACTTCTCCTACTCCTGGGATCAGATCTAGCTCCGAGTATGTCATTCCTTTACTCCTTAGTTTGCGATGATACCCTAGCCCGAATCGATGCGCCTCGTCTCTAACGAGTTGTAAAAGTCTAAGCGCAGGAGATTTGCGCCGAAATCTTACTAGTCTAAATTCCAACTTATCTTTCCCGCTGGAGCTCATAACTTGTTCGGGCACCCAAACTTCTTCGTGCTTTTTTGCAAGCCCAATCGTGGGTATGTCTATGCCGAGCTCTTTGTATCCCTGCATGATTTTCCAAACACTACTTAGCTGCCCCTTCCCCCCGTCGATAACGATCAGATCCGGCATTTGGCTAAAACTTTCGTCTTCCTTTTTACCTCCTTCTTTTTCTAGATACATAAGCCTTCTGCTAAGAGTCTCTTTCATCATGGCAAAGTCGTCTGGTGTATTTTTTGTTTTGATTTTAAACTTCCGGTACTGCTTTGGTGCTGCCTTTCCTCCAATCGCAACAACCATGGCAGATGTTGCATTAGTCCCTTGAATATTTGAGACGTCGTAACACTCGATTCGAAACTCTTCTACTCCTTCGGAGCTTGCGATATTAAGCCCTGGAATTTCCAGTTTCTCAACCAAATCCCTTACCCCTTGCACCGCAAAACTTTCTTTTCTTTCCTTTAATACATCTTCGTCTACAGATTCATCGATGATCGAAGTTCTAGTAATATATTCTAAATCTCGCAACTGATCTCTTAGCTGGGCAGCTTGCTCAAATTTCTTTTCTTTAGAGAGCTTATTCATTTTACGTTTTAGCTCTTCTTTTAATATTTTGTGTTCACTGTTCAGGAATCTTTTTAGCCCTGTAATCTGCTTGCGATACTCCTCTTTTGTCTGCAACCCCGCCGAGGCACCACTAGAAAGCCCTATATGGTACTCAAGATCTGGCTTAGGGTCTCTAGCAACGACAACTTTCTTTCCATCGACTACTTTCTCCTCTACTTGTTTTTTATCTACCCTATATTTAAAGATTCTCCGTAGCCATTTAAGCATCCTCCTTACAGGTCCTGTGTCTGGGTACGGTCCGAAGTATTCTGCCTTGTCGTTCTTTTTCTCTCGCACAACTTCTACTCTTGGGAAATCCATATAGTTGTGGATCTTTACCCAGATGTAGTTTTTATCGTCCTTAAGATCTACGTTGTATGTTGGTTTGTATTTTTTGATTAAGTTCGTCTCCAGCAGCAGCGCTTCGATCTCAGTATCGACAGTATGCGTTTCTATTTTTTCTGCAGCAACAACCATCCGCTTTAACCTGGTTGGAAGGTTTTTGAAATTAGCAAAATACGAGCTAACCCTATTTTTAATATTCACCGCCTTGCCCACATACAAAACCTCCCCAGCAGCATCTTTCCAGATATACACCCCAGGCTTTTGGGG
>JBMCLZ010000107.1:0-2914 GCA_048615025.1 Candidatus Dojkabacteria bacterium
AATTATCCTGTTTCTGGTAATGTATTGCCCCTTAAAGAATTCCCAGCGTTCTTCGTCAAACTCTGAAATAACAAGCCCTCCTGCTTCTACAATCTCGCGTGCAAACTTCCTCCTTTCTGGATTAAGTTTAGATAGTGGCTCTGGAACTACAGCAACCTGAGGTAGTTTTATCTCTAGCGCTCTTTTGTGAGCACACATATCTATTCCTTTAGCCATACCACTAACAAGCCCAACCCCATAAAGCCTTGCTAAACTCACCACACTTTTAGCAATTTTTTCCCCATAAATATTGCAGTTTCTCGTACCTACAACTGCGATCAGTGGTAGTTCACAGACAGATAAATCGCCCTCGTAGTAAAACAAGCTTGGCGGATCAGCTATTCCTGCGAGTACTTCTGGATAATCCCAGTCTCCATAGACGCAAACACCTTCAGGAACGCGATCCCCATTTACATCTTTTTTGTCGCAATATTTGTCCTCTGGTAAATTTTTATCTATATACTCCTTAAACTCCCTTTTCATATATTTCCCAGATAAAGCCAGGTGGTAACGTTTAGATCTACTCAGCATGGATACTCCTTCCATCAGTTCGAAAAATTAATTCTCCTTGCTCGTCGTTACGGTGCACCTCCACACCTACCTCTGCCAGATTTTGCAAAACCTCTGGCGCAGGGTGCCCATAAGTATTCTCTGCCCCAACTTGAATAACTGCTCGTTTTGGACTAAGCATTTCTAGAAACTCTTTAGAGCTACTAGTCTTACTCCCATGATGAGATAGCTTAAAGAGGTCTACTCCTGATAGGTCGTACATCTCCAACAGCAACTCTTCTACTTCTGATGGGATGTCTCCTGCAGCTAGAAACCTAAAGCTCCCATACTCAATAAGCATCCCAAGAGAGGCCGCATTCGGATCATCTGCTAGACCTAAACTCTCTAACAGCCTCATTTCCGGCCACAAAATCTTTAGCCTCACACAGCATCCAACAAGATACACTTCTCCTGCAAGAGGTTTAAGCTGCTCAATTGAATTTGAACCATCTTGAATCATCTGAATCAAACTTATATATTCTGGGTTAGCATGCTCGTAATCCAAGCTCACAACCTGCTTTAGCTCGTGCTGCTCGACTATAGTTGCAGCTTGTCCAACATGATCCCCATCTGGATGGGAGAGTATGAAAAGGTCTAAGTCCTGCAAAGGCTCTAGAGTGTTATTTAGTGCTAGCTTCCCAGAGCCATCTCTCCCTGCATCCACCAAAACATCTACCCCGTCTGGGGTAGAGATAAGAAATGAATCCCCTTGCCCTACATCTAAGAATTTGATCTCCAACAACGGAACCCTGTTAGCTTGCACAAGGAAGATATTTGTTGTGACCAAGCAGACAATAACTGCGTTAAGCAATATTTCGCGCACTGATGCTAGATTTTTGCTTTTGAGCATAGTTGTAGATCATAAAAATTAAATATGTTGGAGCCAGGAGCAAGATTAGATAAGCGAGCGATTCACCAGTCATAACAACAAATTCGAAGTTCGAAAAGTATGAAATAAGTTTCAAAAGCAGGTTTATTGCGTTATCACTGAGCTTCCAGATCCAGCTGGGAAATTGTAAGCCAGAATAAGACAGGGGAATCAAACTAATAAAGAGAATATTTGCTATACCAAAGATCGGGACTAGAAGCGCGTTAAACATAACCGACAGCAAGTTTACTTGTCCAAAAAACAGCATGGTTATTGGAAGCAATACTGCTGTTCCCAGACCTGATGCGAAAAACTCACTACGGAAGGGCTCTGGAATTGTCTGTAATTTATGCATTATTGGTGATAGCACAAGATTAACCCCTGCCCAAGCCGATAAAGAGAGCTGTAATCCTAAGTCGGCGTAAAAGCCTTGAGCGCTGGATGCGATCAGGACAAGACCTATTGCAAAAAGATTAATTTTACTAATCCTACGCCCCGTGAAAAGCTGCAACAGGTACAACATACTAAACAAATAGGCGCGAAACGCAGGAAGATTGGCGAAACCAACCCAATACATGTAGATAGTGCCGATGATTCCCAACAAAATAAGCCTTCTGCGCAGCGGCACTTTTGCCAAGAAAAAAGTTGCTAACCCAATAAGCAAAACAAAGTTTGCTCCAGAAACTGCAACCAGATGAGTTATTCCTATCTGGCGAAAGTCTTCTTCTAGCTCGTCGCTGAACAAAAAAGTATCTCCGAATACTACTGCGATTACAAGCCCAGCACTTGGCTCAGAGAGCTTAGTAAGCAAAGAACTTATCATCCCGATCCTCAGGCTATCCAGCTCTTTGCGCAAGTCAAAATGCCAGATCACCCCTGAGCCCTCAGTTGACTCTTCCAAAATCTCTGGCTGCTTTAGTTCTCCACAATAACCCTTTTTAAGCATGTAGATCCGATAATCGAACTCCTCATCTTTAGGCAAAAGCCGGAAAATCCCGCTAAGTCTAAGCTCATTTCCTGTGTACCAATTTTCATTCATATCCACATAAGCAATCAGTTTGCGGTTCGTAGTTCTATCTTTTAGAGATAGCCTCATCCTATCTACCCCCGCCATTTGTACAGAATCGACACGAAATTCGCCGCTTAGACCTTTCTCATTTTCATATCTTTCGCAATAATCTGCAGAATGAACCCTTAACTCATTCGCAATTATGTTGAATACCAGAAAGCAGAGGCAGATTATGAGGGTCGGAGTAATCAACTTCAACTTCATATCGTGATTTGATCTTTTAACTTAGCGAAAGTAGCTTCCCCTATTCCGGAAACATCCATAAGATCTTCAGGTGTAGAATATGGTCTATTCTGAATAATCTTCTCTGAGGTTGCCGGACCAACCCCAGGCAAAGATTCTAGTTCCGACTGAGTAGCAGTGTTCAAATTTACTTTTTCCGCGTTTTG
>JBMCLZ010000108.1:0-2908 GCA_048615025.1 Candidatus Dojkabacteria bacterium
TAGGTGCTTTACTGAAACCAATATTGGACATCAAAACTAGAGTCTTATCTGATACATCTAACTCTTTTGCAATTTTCACTGTAGCTTCGTGCTCGTCTGAGCCATATTTCTTTATAAAATCCGTCTTGACTCCTTGCCAGTAGGCTTTGCCTTCAGGCAGCAAAAACTGAGGCAACAGATCTAAGTCAAATTTAATAATATTTCCCATATCGTGCAAGAGACATGCCGTAATAATCTCACCTCGCTCCAATTTCCCAGGGGAATGCTCGAGAATAAGCTTAGCAACCGCGCCAACCCTAAGCTGATGCAGCTGCAAACTAGGCATTATCTGGAATTTAACGTAAGCCTGCTGGATAGTCATGGGAGACTATCTCGCCCTAGTTTTAGCTCTTTTAGCAGCACGGCGTTGGCGGCGTGACATCTGCGCTTCTGGAACATCTGCACCCTGAGAACTGTTTAGACCAGTAGCATTACGCACATTCGCACTAAGACCAGCGATCTCCCTGTTGCCAGTAGTAATGTCTGAAATCTGATCCGAGTTAGTTCTAGCCTGTTTTAGCAGATCCGACTGTCTTTGCTGCTCAAAAGCTTGCCTAGAGAGTTTATTTACCTGCAGCAACCCTTGCAAGGCGTTTGCATTTACCCTATGAACAAAATCAGAAAACGCCCTAAAACCTTCGTTCTTATACTCGGTAAGCGGATCTAACTGAGCCACACCGCGAAGACCAATACCTTCCCGAAGATCTTGCATGTAGTCTAGGTGTAAGGTCCACATCTCATCTACAGTGTTCAAGAAAAATGTTCTAATTAGCCCTGGCAAGTTTTGAGCCGTATCTATACGGTGCTCTGTGGCACTCTCGAGAAGATTTACAAGAAAATCGTGCAGCTCTTCGCTGCTAGTAATCTTTTCTTTTAACCTTGCGCGCAATACTTCTTTAAGTTTTCCAACCGAGCCAATCTCGTCTTTATAAAGCTTTAAATTATTGAACGTTTCGATAAATAGTTCGTCATCGCCGAGGGCTAGAAACTCGTCTACCACTTCCCCAAGCATCTGCTCCTCTTTTTCCATATCCTCGCTAATTAATAGCTTGGAGCTAAAGGTATGTGCGTGAGCTTCGATAACCTCTGAGAACATGTCTGCAAGCTCGTTCTTCTTTTCCGCGAATTTCTTTCCATTTTTTTCTTCTGATTTATCCTTACCCATAAGCTCTTCGAACTCCTCTGCGAGCTTAAGGTAACGATACCTCCTTGTGTAGAATATAATTCGCTGCTGGTTGATCACATCGTCGTATTCAACGACCCGTTTACGGGAATCGAAGTACATCCCCTCCATCTTCTTTTGCGCCCGTTCGATCGAGCTTGTAGCCATGCGAGATTCGATAGGCAAATCTTCGGGTAGGTTAGTCATATCCATAATTCTTTTGATCATATCCCCACCTTGGATCTTCATAATCTGGTCTTCGAAAGAAGCATAAAAGCGCGATTCTCCTGGGTCTCCTTGCCTTCCTGAGCGCCCGCGCAACTGGTTATCGATACGCCTAGCTTCGTGCCTTTCAGTACCGATTACCAGCAGACCTCCGCTTTCTTTTGCACCCTCTCCTAGCGGAATATCTGTACCACGACCAGCCATATTTGTTGCAACTGTAACTGCACCAACCTCACCTGCCTTAGCTACAATCTGCGCCTCTCGTTCGTGGTGCTTTGCATTTAAAACTTCGTGTTCAATCTTTCTTTCATCTAAAAGTCTGGAAACAGTTTCTGAATCGGCAATAGAAGTAGTACCAACCAGAATTGGCCTCCCAGTTTCGTTTTGAACTGCAATCTCTTCTGCTACAGCATTAAACTTCGCTTCTTTGGTTTTGTAGATCTTGTCTGATTTATCTTCTCTCGCAAGAGGCATATTTGTTGGGATTGCAGCAGCTTCTAAGTTGTATATCTTAAAGAACTCTTCTTGCTCTGTAAGAATCGTTCCAGAGCCCCCAGTAAGAACTTTGTACAGCCTAAAGAAATTCTGAAAGGTAATTGTTGCAAGTGTGCGAGATTCTTGTTGAATCGCAACCCCTTCTTGCGCTTCGATTGCTTGGTGCAAGCCTTCTGAATACCTTCTCCCAGCTAGTGCACGGCCAGTAAATTCGTCTACGATTAGAACTTCTCCATTTCTTACAAGATACTCCTTGTCTCTTCTGTAGAACACTTTTGCCTTGAGCGCGTTTTCTAGATGATGAGCCAGCCTGTAGTCTTCCCAGATATTTTGCACCCCCAAAAGCTCTTCCATCTTTTCTATTCCCTCGTCTGTGAGGTTGGCTGCTTTTTCTTTTTCTTCGACTACATAGTGCTTGTCTTCTTTAAGCTTTTTAACTAGTTTTGCAAAAGTTGCATAAAGCTCGTTAGAGCTTTGCGCAGGTGCAGAAATAATAAGCGGTGTTCTGGCTTCGTCTATGAGAACAGAGTCTGCTTCGTCCACTACACAGAAATAAAGCTCTCTATGAACACGATCAGACAGGGTTCGCACCATATTGTCTCTTAGATAGTCGAAACCAAATTCGTTATTTGTTCCGTAGACCACGTCGCATTCGTAGGCTTCCTTTTTAGTTGCCTCGCGCAATGCTTCTCCGTTCATGTGAGATGGCCTAAGCATTTTTTTCCCCTTGCCAACACCAGCCTTTTTTTCTTGCTCTACATCATAGACAAAAGCACCTTGCTGAGTTACCACCCCAACACTAAGCCCCATTTTAGTAAAGAGATAGCCAGCGTATTCACCGTCTCGTTTAGCAAGGTAATCGTTTACAGTAACACAGTGTGCCCCTCTACCGCTTAGCCCATAAAGGAATAATGGCAACCAAAACGTAATTGTCTTACCTTCACCAGTTTTCATTTCGACAAGCTTTTGCCCAGTAGCAAGAATCGC
>JBMCLZ010000109.1:0-2819 GCA_048615025.1 Candidatus Dojkabacteria bacterium
TCTCTGGAAGGGAGCAGTATGCTTCTGAATCTTGGGAGATGGTTCCAAACGACATCGAGGCAGACGAGTTCCAAGGGGTAAAAATAATTAAGGCAAATATTTGGTATGAGGGGCAAGAATACAAAAGAGTAAGTACAGACGTTATTCCCCGTTCATTTATTCGCCACGATCCGCAGAAAATTGCTGGGCTGATTGCAGAGATTATCAAAGCTTAAGGAATTAGCTATACTAGAAAAATGGATGACTTTGCCAAAGAGATTCGTTCTTTTAAGCTTGGATTGCCAAAAAAAATGGAGCGTGAGGGCGAGCAAAAGTTTACTCTCGCAGCGGGGGGGTTGGTTTTTGCGCATAATAAGGTGCTACTAGATCGTTCCGATTCTTCAGATCTTTGGTCTTTGCCTGGAGGGATTGTGCGTTTCGACGAAAGTCCGCAGGAGACAGTTGTAAGGGAGATGCGAGAGGAGTTAAATCTGAACGCGAAGGTCCTAGACCCAAAGCCATATGTTTTCCACTTTACAACTGGCAACGAGCAAAATATAGAGCACATTTATCTTATCCACTTTCTAATTCAGGTGGAAGCGCCTGCTCGGATTAAGATGGGTGGAGGAGTTGTAGACTACAAATGGACCTCGATCGGATCTCATTTCCGCGACTGCTACCCCAACGTTCAACCCGCCGTCGATTATTATATGAATATATGATCCTTAGGGAGCCTTTAGTGGTATCATTAAATAGATAAAATCAACATAGAACAACTATGAGTAGGCTCTCACTTCCATTCTTTATTTTTTACTCGATTAGTCTGGTTATCATCACGACTTTACTCACAATTCTCTCAGTGCTTTTGCTAGATCGATTGCTTAACTCCGATGGGGTCGAGATAGAAAGTGAAGTTGTGTTCGACCGTGTAACTGAGCAGTCTTTCTTGGTTACGACAACTGTGTATACCGACCAGAGTGCAGAAATTAGAATAGACGAGGGAACTCCATGGTCTAATTTCTTCTGGGGGAAAACTGTCGTTGCAGAAGGTAGCATTAGATCTGATCTTGGTTTCGATTTATCTGCTATAGAAGAGGACCAAGTAGAGATAGACGAGGGCGAAAAGCTCATAACAATTTCTGGTTTGGATTTGGAACTGTTGGATGCGTCTGTGACATCAGATCTGGAAATCGAAGAGAGAGGTTCTATTCTAAGGCGCTTGCTTAAGAATGAGCGCAACGAAGACTTTGAGCTTGCAGAAGAACAGCTCACAGCAGCAGCAGTGAGGGTAGTACTAGAAGACGAAGAGCTAGTCATAACTGCAGAAGAGAACGCAGAGGGGCTGTTGTCTGGGTTGTTTATAGAAGAAGGATATAGTGTAGAAATAGAGCTAGATTGAGTGTTATTCTAGTTAAATGCGTAAAAAAATTGTTCTAGCAACTATATTTTTGTTGGTTTCGATTTTCATGTTTCTCTTTTTCGCGTTCCCCTACTTATACGTGCAACTTAGTGTAGATAGGTATGTTTCAGAGGATAACCAGTTCGATAAAGAGTACGATGCGGTGATTGTTCTGGGAGCCTCTGTGTTTCAGGATAAACCCTCGAGCGTTTTAGCCAATCGGATCGAAGCTGGGCTAATGGCAGCTAAAACTAGCGGGACTAACAAAGTATTGTTAAGCGGGGCAACAGATGGAGGTGCTTACAACGAACCGCAGGTAATGCTCGAGTATGCGTTAGAACAAAACGACGAAGTGCAGTACGTCCTAGATGAAAAGGGAGAGCGTACTTATCAGTCTTGCAAACGAGCAAAAGAGGAGTTTGGCTACGAGGATGTCTTAGTTGTGAGCCAAGACTTTCATATCGAGCGGGCAGTATTCTTATGCCACGGAGTTGGGCTAAACGCGATTGGTGTGGTCGCGGAAAACACACAGACAACGCCAGGGATAACAAACTATATCCGCGAGTATTTTGCATACTGGGTAGCGCTTTTTGACGTGCTAAAATAACTCTATGTCTGCTATGAAAAAAGAACAGATCGGCGATGAGGTTACAGAGAAAGTATCTGGGCTAATCAAGCTAAAAATCCCCCAAGAGGAGATTAGAAATTATACCAAGCAGCTCAATACTGTATTGGATGCAGCAGATGTTTTGCAAGAGGTAGACACGAAAGACGTAGAAATTACTGCGCAAACTCATGGGCTTAAAAATGTCTGGCGCGAGGATAATGCAGGTGAAGTTCTAGACATGAGCAAATATCCGAATAGAAAGAATTTCGATGGCAAATACTTTGTCGTAAAAAAAGTTTTGTAATATTTTGCTTAATTCTGATGGATCTTAAAGGGAAAAGTATTAAAGACATAAAACCCAGCAAAGAGCTGGTCGAGCAAACTATGGAGTTTGTGAGAGAAGAGGATAAGAAGATCAACGCATTTATTTCCTTTGTTGATGAGGTCAATGATGCCAAAGGTCCATTGTCTGGAATCCCAGCGAGCATAAAAGACAACTTTAACTGGACAGGAACAAAAACTACGGCAGGATCGAAGATCTTAGAAAACTATGTTTCGCCGTATGATGCTACTGTGACAAAGAGATTACTAGCAGCAGGGGCAGCGTTGTTGGGCAAGACTAATTTAGATGCTTTAGCACATGGTTCTTCGACAGAAACATCCGACTTTGGTGTAACCAAGAACCCGCACGACCTAAATCGTGTCGCTGGAGGTTCTTCTGGAGGGAGTGCTGCTGCAGTTGCTGCTGGGATGAGTGTTTATTCTATTGGCTCAGAAACTGCTGGCTCTGTAAGAGGGCCTGCTGCGTGGTGTGGAGTGGTTGGTTTCGCGCCG
>JBMCLZ010000110.1:0-2774 GCA_048615025.1 Candidatus Dojkabacteria bacterium
AGCGAAGATTCCTCGCGGTGCGCTGATGGTTGGGGAGCCGGGTACTGGGAAAACTCTTATGGCTAAGGCTGTTGCAGGGGAGGCTGGAGTGCCTTTCTTCCATACCTCTGGTTCTGAATTCGAAGAAATGCTCGTTGGTGCTGGTGCCTCTAGGGTAAGAGATCTGTTCGAGAAAGCAAAGAAAGCCGCTCCAGCTCTTATTTTTATCGACGAGATCGATGCTGTTGGGCGCAAAAGGGGAACTACTATTCAGTCTAGCTCGACAGAGCAGACCCTAAACCAGATCCTTGTCGAAATGGACGGGTTTGAAAGCAACGACAATGTGATCGTAATCGCTGCAACTAATAGACCAGATGTACTAGACCCTGCACTTTTGCGCCCTGGCAGGTTCGATCGTAAGGTTGTGTTGGATCAGCCAGATATTGAGGGGAGAAAATCTATCCTTTCTATTCATGCGAAAAATAAGCCTTTGGCAAAAGAAGTAGACTTAGAGAAAGTTGCGAAACGTACGGTTGGATTTTCTGGCGCGGATCTGGAAAACATGCTTAACGAAGCTGCAATAATTGTTGCTAAAGAGAACCGTAAGGAGATTACAACCGACGATCTCGAAGAAGCAGCAACCAAGGTCCAAACTGGACCTATACGCCGCAGAAAGCGCTCCGTGAAGGAGCTAAGAATGACGGCTTACCACGAGGCTGCTCACGCTATTGTTATGAAGCTTACCCCGGAGAGCGATCCTGTGCACCGCATTACGATCCTTTCTCGCGGAATGGCTCTGGGCTACACAATGCCTTTGCCACAAAGCGATCAGCTGCAAATGACAAAAACTAAGATGGAGTCTAAGATCCGCTCGCTTCTTGCAGGCTGGACTGCAGAGCAGATGGTTTTTGGCGACGTTACTACTGGTGCTTCCAACGACATCGAGCGTGCGACTGCGATTGCGAAGAATATGGTTAAGAAGTTCGGAATGAGTGAGAAGCTGGGATTGGTGCGCTATGGTTTGGGTAGTGAGGAAGAATCTATGGGGTATGGCTATGGGAACGATAAAGGGTATTCAGAGTCGACCGCAGGGCTTATAGACGAGGAGATTCGAAGAATCGTGCAAGAGGCACACAAAGATACTCAGAAGATCCTAGAAGAAAATCGCGACAAGCTAGATGAGCTCTCTGAAATGCTTCTGCAAGACGAAGTCGTCGAAGGCGAGCAGTTCGAGGCAATTTTCGGCCAGGACTCAAGCTAAAGCATTAGACATGAATCAGATCGATAGTGGTAATTCTGCTTAAGTAGAGAAGTTAGCTTCTGAAATAGCTAAATTGGGTAAAGATCTATTGGCGAGTGACGATCCGTTTATTAATGATACTGCAAAACTTCTTTGTGAGGTAATCAATGAGGACAGTTAGAAGTGTTTTCTCCATAGGTTCTTCATGCAGGTAGAGATAGATCATCAAAAGAATATAAGGAGATAGCAGGGGAGGTGTTTAAAAAGATGTTAGATGTGAGTAGAGTAAAGGATCAGAAAAAAGTAGATGTTGAGTTAGACCGATTGTTCGATGTCCTTTATGCAGCACAATCGGAAGGTAATGCATCGTATTCTAAAGTTTCAGCACAAGCAATGTTTAGTCTTTTAAGTTCGATTAACGAGCTAAATGTACAGGTGCTACCGCACATTGCGAAAGCTTTGCGTGCAGTTCTGAGCAGCTAGAGTATAGTTTCTGCGTTAAACCCTGATATCCCATTTTCAGAGGCTACACAAGACATATATCGGGTAAGTTTGGCGGCAACTTATTTGCAATTTAAAAGTAAGCTTAGCAAGAAAAGCGCCATGAGGCTGATGATCAAAACAATCGATATGATCGATAGTGAACTTGACTCAATTTGATCTCTTGGAGTTATTTAGCTAGCCTGATATCGAAGAGATTCAACACTTCGCGATCAGTTCGACAATCTCTGATCGTTTCGCTTTTGGTGTCGTAACAGTAGTACTCGATAATAGAAGCCCATATAGGGATAGCATCTTTCACTACTTCGAATCTCACAACCCAAATCGCTTGCTGAGAATCTTGGCTATAAAATAGGGACAGATCCATCATGAGGGGGTTGTCATTGGAAAATTCGTTGTCGACCTTCATCCAACAACAGCTAAGAATTCAACTAGTGGCAGCCAGGTGATTTCGCAGCCTTTTACAGTTGCTTTGTGAGTTTGATCTTTGGTAATGATGTAGAGCTTTTTGGGCTGCTGTGTGTTTAGGTATTCGTGGATCTTCTTACCAAGCTTCTCACGGGTTTCTGGGTAGGCTACGAATATCGGCGTGAACTCTTGTTTGGTCTTGCTTTTAATCACAAAGTCTATGTGGTTATCTGAATAGGTCTGGTAATGGTAAATCTCTGAGTTCGGGAATTTTAGCTTTCTGCTAGAAAGCATGTCTGAGAGCCTGGCATGTTGGTTCTCAGCTTGTTTGTTTTGCTCTTGGTTTTTATTTGTTTCTCCTTGCTTACTCTCGTGAGAAATTGCGATCGTTTTTTTAAGCTCAGAAAATACGAGGTTTGCCGCAAGCTGTTGCCAGTCTGGGCGGTAGTCGCTCGAAAGAGAAGAGATAGAGTAGTTACGCATGCCATTGTCTAGAAAGTAGAATCGCTCAGATTTAGGGAGCTTCTCGTCGAAATTAGGGTTGAAATTGTCTGTGCGCGCCAGAATCATAGTACCTTCGAGAATATCTAGGTAGGAATTTACTGTGTTGGTATGCAACCCCGTTTGGCGTACCAAATCTTCTACT
>JBMCLZ010000111.1:0-2772 GCA_048615025.1 Candidatus Dojkabacteria bacterium
TCCAACATACTCACAAGGAATTCGGGTCGATGTTGGTGATGACGGCGTGGTCGCTGCTTTGTTTAATGTAAACACAAGTGGGAGCGAGTACGAAGGCGAAATCTATGTTATAGAAGCAGATGGCTCTGCTAGACAAACAGGCAGTATTACTTTGCCAGAAACAGACACTGGTAACGGCGGGTATAATCAACGGTTCGAAGACATCGCAGTAGATGCTGCCAACTCTCAGATAATCGTTACTGGCTATACCCAAAGGTGTTCTACTTATCAGTCGCCTTTTGTGCTTGCATATTCTTATACAGTTGGCGACTTTGGCACACGCAACTGGCGTTCATTTAGTCTCTGGTGCAGTGGTGCAGACGACGAAAGTCTAACTGCAGACTCGAGAGGAGTGCGTGTAGAGATCGGCGAGGATGGTTCATTGCTTTTTGTTGGAAAGGCAGATGGGGGCAACAATCTTTTTACAAGACAAGCTCAAGAGCATACTCAGACGCAGACGAATAATGTCGAAATCGATCGTTGGAATAGCGGAGCTGGTTTTGGCACTGGGGAAGTTGCATACATTGCTAAACTAAATAAGCAAACTGGGCAGGTCGTAGATGGCCAGTTTCAGTATACGAGTACGGGTGTGAACCAAGCGGAGAGTTTTGCTGCCCGCGCGGTCCAGTCTAATATATTGGGACAGACGTATTGGGGGGGAAGTGCTGAGAAAGATCTTCCTGAGAGAGCAAGTCTTCAGTTAGACGGGGTGGACATTGGACCCCGCATAGACAACGAGACTGCGCTAATTGCCGTTAGCTCCGACTTTAGCGAGCGGGAACTTGTGGCAAGTTGGACTTCTGCAGGCAGCCCTGGTACAGGGGAAATCCAAGATATTGCTATAAACGGAGCAACTGTAGCTGTTTTAGCTCGTACTTCTTGGGAGATTGTTACAAGCAATGCTCAAGATTCGACTTATTCTGGCGCAGATGATCTCTTCTTAGCAGTTTGGGGAAGTGCTGATGTGGACCCAACTCTAGCAGCCCCAGATGCGAGTTTTAATCTAAATACTACTTCAGGAACCGGCCCGCTAACAGTATATCCATCTAACCTTTCGGCATTTAACTCTCAGAATACTTACGAATGGGACATGGGAGACGGGACTACATACAACAGCTATACTTTTGCGGAACATCAGTTTTCGGAAGCAGGCACCTACGAGGTACAGTATACGATTACAAATTCTCAAGGAACTGACACCAGCACAGTTATCGTAGAAGTCCAAGCTTCAGCTGCTAGCACTATCCAGGCATTTCGTTTTTGGTCTGATCGCTACCGCTCGCACTTCTACACGAGCTCCATTGCAGAAAGGGATCTAATTATTAGCTCTAATCCAAACTGGAAATTCGAAGGAAATGCATATAGAGTTTTGCCGCTAGGTTCTTGTGGCTCTGCTAAGCCAGTTTATCGCTTTTGGTCTAGCCGTTATCGCTCGCATTTCTACACTAGCTCTGTTGCCGAGAGAGACGTGGTGATAAATAGCAATCCAAACTGGAAGTACGAGGGTGAATCTTACTGCGTATTTACAACAAACGTCCCTGGAACTACTGCCGTATATCGTTTTTGGTCTGATCGCTATCGCTCGCATTTCTACACTAGCTCTGTTGCCGAGAGAGACGTGGTTATAAACAGCAATCAAAACTGGGAATACGAAGGCATTGCTTACTACGTTTATCCATAATACTTTTCTATAGTAAAATTGGTTTCATATGATCAGGAAAATCAAATCTATTATTAGTAAGCAAATAAAAAGGGTAGCGCAGACGCACGAATTAGACCACAGAATCGGGCTGCTGGAAGCGAAGCAGAAAATTTATTGGCAGCTTCTAGCATTAGCTCACGGCGAAAAATTACAGTTACCAGAGACTACGATTAACGAAATTCGACAGTCGCAGGAGCAGAAGCTGGCTAAGTCTAGCTATGCCATATCTCCAAACGATCTTATGCTTCACTTTATTTTGTTCGACAACGGAGGGAATATCTCTTTAGGACTTAAAAATTATTTTGATACAGGCCTTCAGGGTGCGAAGATCAAAGCGGAAATTGCTAAGGCAGTATTTGGCGAAAAAAAGACAAAAGGTAGTCTAACGATATTAGATTTTGCCTCTGGTTACGGGCGGGTTAGTAGATATCTTCCTCAATTTTTTGCAGGGGCAAAGGTTTTTGTTTCTGATATCAAACCGAAGGCAGTAAATTTCCAGGAGGAGCAACTAGGAGTTAAGGGGTTTTCACCTGGGACTAAATCTTTTACCGACTTGCCAGAGTTAGATGGGTCGGAGAAATTCGACCTTATTACTGTAGATTCACTTTTTTCCCATCTCCCAGAGCAGGATTTTGCAGGTTGGCTAGAAGGTTTGATTGCTCTTCTTAAGGAAGATGGGCTCTTAATCTTTAGCACACACGACCCTTCGCTAAGCGAAGAAGCCAACGGTGAATTTAGTTATTTTCAGAACAGCGAAGATATGCTTTTCTCCGAGGTAGAAGACAGCCTAGGGGAGAGCGAGAATTATGGTGTAACCTACGTTTCCCTGGGCTATGTTCAAAAACTAGTAGAAAATCTTGGTTTTTCGCAGAGTAACTTAGTGCGTTTTCCTAAGGCTTTGTGGAATGGCCAAGACGAGTATGTGTTCTCGAAAAAAGAGCTTCCAGAAGATCTAGAAAGAACTAAACTTTCTAAGCTCTTGACTTCCGCAAACAGGTCACCCTGAAATACCGTTTTGAGGAATAGGAACT
>JBMCLZ010000112.1:0-2772 GCA_048615025.1 Candidatus Dojkabacteria bacterium
GAGTGTTGCCAGGGTTCAGAGTGTGATCTTAAGCTAAAGATAGATGTTAAAGTAGATAGTAACTTATCTAAACATAATAACTAGCAATGAAACTAAATCTTGCCAACTTCGCCAAATTTATAGATATAGATGCAAATCGGGCTAAACCAGAGCTGAGCTCAGATACAGGTTTTATAAATATTCTAACCAACGAGCGCGAAACAGAAAAACTCGCATTATCGGTAGAGAAAGCGCAGGAAAGGTTTTTAGAGTACGAAAATCTCGTCGTTATTGGTATAGGTGGGTCGGATTTAGGAGCAAGAGCGATATTCTCAGCTCTTATGCATAGTTACCATAATCAAAAAAAGGAGAAGAAATTTTATTTTGCAGGGGATACAACTGATCCAGAAGTGATCTCTGAGTTGTTGGAAATATTAGATCTTACCTCTACTCTTTTCCTAATTGTTTCTAAATCTGGGAATACAATCGAGCAAGCAAGCAATTTCCTAATATTTAAACAAAAGGTGGAAGCTGAGCTAGGCAAAGACCGGATCGCAAAGCAGTTTATGTTTATTACCGATGGAAAAGAAGGAACACTGAGTGAAATTTCAGAAACCCAGGGTATCCTGGCACTGGAGCATCCAGAGGTGGGGGGGCGTTTTTCTGTTTTGTCTTCTGTAGGGATGGTTCCAGCTGCGCTTTTTGGGTTGGAGTACAAGAAATTAAGGCAGGGGGCAATTGAGCTCCATGCTGAACTTAGTGAGTCAGATCCAAAAGAAGATTTTGCCTGGCAGTATGCTTTGTATCAATTTCATGCATTTTATCAGGGGAAAAATATTAATGTATTGATGCCTTACCAGTACAAACTTAGGGATTTTGCGCTCTGGTATAGGCAGCTTTGGGCAGAAAGCCTTGGGAAAAAAGAGAATCGCTCTGGGGCAGTAGTTCATACTGGTGCAACTCCTGTTGCAGCAATGGGGCCTACGGACCAGCATTCACAGCTACAACTATATAACGAAGGACCTAACGACAAGACGATTACATTTATCTATGCACAAGAGTCAAATAAAGAGATTGAACTACCAAAAGATTACACTGGCTACGAGCAGTACGAGTTTTTCTCTGGGAAATCTATGCAGCAGATCCTTATCGACGAAATGGAGACCACAGCTTATGCCCTGAGGGAAAACGGGAGGGCAAGCAGTAAAATTGCCATTACCAAACTAGATGAGTACAGCCTCGGTCAGCTCTTCTACTTTTTTGAACTCGTAACAGCTTACATGGGGGAGTTGTTCGAGATAGACGCCTATAACCAGCCTGGTGTGGAGCTTTCTAAGAACGCGATGTACGGAATCTTGGGTAAGGATGGCTACGAGCAAGAGCGCGAGAAATTTTTAGCTTCAACTGGAGAAGGTTTTGCTTAATCTTGTATTACCCTCTGTCGCTGCTGGAGTGCGCCCCAAATACGCGGCGCATTGCCTGTACTACTTTCCAGCCGTGGAAGTTTTCGAATCGGGAGTTGTATCTGGCAAAGACTGCGTTTGCAATGTTAGGGACGGGGATGCCTTCTCTTAGAGCTTCTTCGACTGTCCAGCGTCCTGTGCCAAGGCTGCCTACTTCTGCCCTTTCTTTTTCTAAGCCAGGATCTTGCTCGTATGCCTGCTTTAGGAATCCGACCAGGCGCGACTGAATTATAGACCCGCTATTCCAGACGCCGAGCAACTTCTCTACGTCTACCTCATAATCTTGTTTGTGGTGTACCATGGATACACCTTCTGCAATTGCTTGCATCATTCCATATTCGATCCCATTGTGAACCATCTTTACGTAGTGCCCTGCACCATTTCCCCCAAAATAGCCATATCCGTTTACAACTGTAATATCTCTAAATATTGGCTCGAGCAGTTCGAACGCTCGGCTGTTGCCTCCGACCATGCAGCATGCGCCGCTGCGAGCTCCATCTACCCCTCCGCTTATCCCGACATCGAGCATGGTAATTCCCTTCTCTGCTAGCTGTTCTGCTCTTCTTACAGAATCTTTGTAGTGAGAATTAGCTAGATCTACAAAAATATCGTCTCCATTTAGCATCTCTGCCAAGCCATCTACTCCTTCTGTGCCAAAAAGGAGCTGGTCGATAGGTTCTCCAGCAGAAATTATCGAGAAAATTATCTTAGGATTATCTAGTTTTTCTACAAGTTCTCCGACTGTTTCTACAACTTCTGCATTAGTTTCTGCCCTTGCCTTATCCCTCTTCTCTTGCGAGCGATTCCAAGCAACAACTTCGTGTCCATTATCTAATAGATTTCCCATGAGTGCGTAACCCATGCTTCCAAGTCCAATAAGTCCGATTTTCATAGTTTTAGTATCTCAGGTTTATGCCATTTGATCAAACCCTTTGTAGTCTGGCGGTTGCGCTCCTAGGTATAGGAGCTTCATGATAATTGCGTCCTCTCTTGTATACCCACTGAGTATATCTTGTGCGCTGAGCTCTCGAGGCTTGTATGTTACAAAATCTCTTACTTTGGTCTCATTTTGAATAAGCGCCCTTCCCAATGGGGTTGCACTTGATAGCGCACGGTATTTGCTACTTTTTATAGTTACCCCTGGGGGGACAAAAACCAACTCGAGGATTTCAGGATTACCATTTTCGTCTAACTCTGTGTAGTCAGCTAAAACTAGGTGGATTGGGGACCGATTACTTGCAGCTAATGCTTCAGGGAAAGATTTAGATGGAGATAATTGAATTAGTAAGGCTTCTAATTTTTTACTGTGGGCAGGTGTTTCGTTAGTGTC
>JBMCLZ010000113.1:0-2690 GCA_048615025.1 Candidatus Dojkabacteria bacterium
CCCTATGAATTGTGAGTATGTGCTAAGTGTCGAAGTAGACGACGACCTTGTCGAAATATTAACAGAAAGGTATGAGCATATTGATAATCTTGAGATCTTACATGCAGACGTATTGGAATTAGATTTAGCTGAAATACTAAACAACAAGAAAATCAACAAAATAGTAGGAGCATTGCCATACAACATATCGAAAAGAATTATCGAGAAGCTGCTTTCTGTAGACACTAAACAGATCCAAGTTGCAGGGTTAGTCCTACAGAAAGAAGTTGCTCACGATTACGCTGGGGTCGGAAATAAAAATAGTTTTCTACATGCACTTTACTCAGCAATATACGAAATTAAAATTGTAGAAGACATCGAAAAGTCTGTATTCAACCCAGTACCAAAAGTGGATAGCAGTAGTATTATTTTTACGAGGAAAAATAGCGCAGACTTCTCTGTTGCAGCTAAAGACTTCTCCAAATATGCTAAATTTCTAAAAAATGCATTCCGTAATCCACGAAAGAAACTAATCAAAAACCTTAAGAGTATATTCAAAGAGACTGATTGGGATAAAGTCTACCAAAATATTGGATTCGAAGAGAATATTAGGGTAGAACAATTAACTAACCATCAACTTGTAGCACTTTTCCATGAGTTCACTGAGGCACAAAACAATCCAAACTAGTCATGGAGAGATAAGAACTCCTGCTTTTTTGCCAGATGCGACCTATGGCAGTGTGCATAGCCTTTCTTGGGATGATCTTCTAGATAGCGGGATTAACGAAATCGTAACTAATACTCTTCATTTGGAGTTGAAGCTGGGTTCCAGTTACATCGAGGAGTATGGCGGCTTGCACAAATTCTTTGGTTGGGATAGACCGATCCTCACCGATAGCGGTGGTTTTCAGGTTTTCTCGCTCATGCATAGGCGAGCAAACAAGAATAACTATATAAACGACAATGCTGCCCATTTTAAAGACCCTAAAACTGGGACTGTTCACGTACTTAGTCCAGAAAGCTCTCAGCAAATACAATATAAGCTAGACTCAGACATTCGCGTCGTTCTTGACGAACCTCTGGCATTTGGTGCTACAAAAGAGAAAAATCTTGAATCTGTTAAGCGCACCACGGAATGGGCGAAGCGTTCTAAGAAAGAGTTTCTTCGGCTACATGGGCTAAGCGAAGAAGACTTTAGTAATCCTGAGATAGACAGACCCATCCTTGGCGCAGTAATCCAAGGCTCTGACGACTATGAGCTGCGGAAACGCTCTGCCATGGAGCTTATGGAGATTGATTTTGATTCTTACAACTTCGGGGGCCTACCAATTAAGGACGACGGCATGCTAGATCTCGAGCTTGCACACTTTTTGGCAGAGCTTCTTCCAGAAGATAAAATCCGCTACGCTATGGGAATCGGCACTCCAGACGACATTATTAAACTTGCCCATATGGGTTGGGATTTATTCGACTGCGTACTCCCGACAAGAAACGCAAGACACGGAACTCTTTACGTTCCAAAAGGGCAAGGCGACCAAGATTTCGAGAATTACTCTGTAATACATATTCGCTCCGAAAGGTACAAAAACCTTCACACCCACCCAGCACTAAAAAATATATCACCAGCATATCTGAGACATCTAATTCGTATTGGTGAGCCGGCAGGCTTCAGATACGCAATCATGCATAATCTAAGGTTTTACGCGGAGGTTATAGGTAAGGTAAGACGTCCTCAATAGATTTTGGAGGTAGGTCATCGTAAGGATAAGCAGATTTAACGAGAGGTTGGAGTAAGTCTCCTTTCTCTTTGAATGGATAATAATAGTCATCATCTCCCCAGGAGTATTTATTAGTTTGGTTAATTATTCTTGCTGGTACTAGAATACTACTCTGATCAGATTGCCTAACATAACTTGCAACATACAGTTGATTACTTCTAGATACAAATAGAGCAACTTGTGGATGTCCTGCGAGAGCTCCAAAGTGATTGTAATCTAGAATCTTTACGCTAGCATACCCATGAAGATTTGAGTATAGATTTGCGTATCTATAACGTGCTACGATGGCTCCCTGTGTATTTACTAGATTATAGCCTTTCCTAACTACTAGAAAGAGTCCCAAGTTCATATTTGTCTCTAGGTGAGGGCAAACCTGCCCGTTGTTCCAATGGTTTAATAGATTTTCTCTGGTTTTTTCTCTATACCCCCTAGCTACTCTTTCAACCAAAGGTGGTTTAAATACCTCTGCCACACCTCTTTGTACATTAAAACATTATATATAGTCAAGTCATACAAATGGGTGCTGGGTGGTATGATGGGAGGAGATATGTTCAAACTTAAGACGAATTACTCACCTGCTGGAGATCAGCCAGAGGCTATAGCTAGGCTTACTAAGTCATTGGAAAAAGGAGAGAAAGAGCAGACATTGCTGGGAGTTACGGGATCTGGGAAGACCTTCACAATGGCCAATATTATCCAGAATACACAAAAACCTACACTAATCCTTGCACACAACAAAACCCTTGCAGCGCAGCTTTTTGCAGAGTTTCAGGCATACTTTCCAGACAACGCTGTAGAGTACTTCATTTCCTACTACGACTACTACCAGCCAGAAGCATATGTTGCTAGTAGAGACTTATACATCGAAAAAGAGACAGACATCAACGAAGATATCGAGCGCTACAGAAGCAAGGCAACGCAGTCTGTGCTCAC
>JBMCLZ010000114.1:0-2679 GCA_048615025.1 Candidatus Dojkabacteria bacterium
CGAAACCAACCTCAGGATCGTATGCTTGCTCAGGCAAAGCGTAACTCTCCATTGCCTCACGCTGCTCTTGTTCTGGGTCGATAAGTGGTTTTGTAGATTTCAGTCTCATTACAAACTAGTGTATCATTTAGGCTATGTTAAGAGAATTAGTCTGGACAATAGTTGCAACACTTCTTGCAGCCCTAATTACACTAGGATACATGTTTTTCGTAGGGGTCCCCGCAACCCAAGCCGTTGTTTAAATTTCGGAGTAGAATACGAGGGTTTGCGTTTTTCTTTTTTATTGGATGTCGGAGTTGTGAGAAAAAGCATTACCGCCTAGTTTTGCAACATTGTTAAATGCATCGGCATCTATAAAACTTGCTCCATCCTCGAAATGAATAATCTGATCTACCCCAGGTCCTTCTGTGAGGTTAGCTTCGTAAACTAGCTCAGCAGATTGCAGATCAAGTACTCTAAGATGCACTGAATTAGATTCGTCTCTAGTGATAAAAGTGAGGTAAGGAGAACCAAATCCTTCAGACTCCTCTAACTCTTCCAAGAGAGCTAGTAAACAGGCTTGGGCATCAGTAAGTAAAGCATCGTCCATGTTTCCCTTCATGTCGTCATGGCCAAAATTCGGACAAACTAAGACTCTTGTGGAATGATTGTACCCAAACAAACCATAATTCCCATCTTCCTGTCGAAATAGTATTCCTACTTGGTCTCCACCATTTAGATGAGTTAAGAGGATATGCTCTGCAGAACCTTCATCTATTCGTGGTATAGCACTATGAGCAATCACGGTCGCAACACCAACAACAACTAACCCAAAGGCTTTTAGCCTAGTAACAAAATCTGGCTCATACGATTTATGTTCGATCCTATCCTCTACTCCCACAGAATAGATTATACTAGAAAACCCACTTATTCAGCCGCCTTACCCCACTCTTCTGCTTTTTGTCTGCGCACTAGGTTCATGCGCCCGACCGCCTCTTCGGTAATGTCTGGGTGCTCGTGGTCCGATTTCAGCCTCAGTTGCAAACGGGCCTTGATGTCGTCTCGGATCCTTTCGCTCTCCTTAACAGACAAGTTCAGACCTTGCCCACGCTCAAGCACAGTCCGCAAAGACATATAAATTAAGAGCATCACTCCCAGCAGGAGGAAATTAATTGCAGCTAAGTTCCTCCAAAACTGGTTGCTATCGGTCGAACTAATCACATCTACTGCAGAGGCAACGTTTCCACTAGTTGGGTTGCTACCTTCAAGCTCGCCTCCCCCAGAAAAAATGGTAGTTTCTTGCAATGTGATCCCGATTCGCTCTGAAGGTCCCTCCTCGAAGCCTTCACCAAAAGCAACTACTTGATAGACATATTCTCCACCAGGCTCGACATCCTCATCGATAAATGTGCTCTCTTCTAGTCCAAGTTCGATGACTTCTTCAAGTTCCAAGCTGTTGTTATTGCCAAATTCCGAAACAACTTCGCCTTTCAAGACCCGATACCCTTCTAGACCAGGGTGTTCCACCCCAGTCCAAAGCAAGATAATATTGTCCTCCTGAAATATGTCTATTGTAAGATCATTTGGAGGGGGAATAAGCGAAGGAGCTTCGTCGCTTCGGCTTCTCTGGTCGAGTTGTTGTGCTGAAATTGTAGAAGTACCATTAAATACGAGCCCGAAGGTTATAGCCAGAATGAATGCTATAGTCAAATCAAAAAAAGTAATTCGAGCATTGTGTATTTTCTGTGTCAAGAGCAAATCTCCTTAGTTTATCTACACATTTTATACTATCCAATTTTCTCATGGTAGACTAACCTACTTATTTGGGGAAGCAGGGTGAAATTCCTTCGCTGTGCCGCAGCCGTAAAGCCGGAATGCCAAATGAGGGTGGGCGCTCCGGAAAAGCCCCGCAAATCCACGAGCATGGGAAAAAGTTATACGACGCTTTGCAAAGGTTGGGCAGATAGCAGAATAGCAGATCACAGAAATCTGGGTCGCAAAGCCCAACAGGCACACCAAAGCGAGAGATCACATTTTCCCTATAACTAAGTAGAAGATGAAGTTTTTGATATGGAGATTGCTTCGCGTCCGGTGGAACACTCGCGTTTGCAAGGACCTGGTGGAACCGTCTCTGGAGAAGTTGATACTCTTTCCAGAAAACTTAGCGAGACTGCCCTACTCGTAAGAGAACTTTCTGCCGAGTCTATGTCTGGACAGTATCTTGCAAGCCTTATCGAGAATGGTGTATCGAAGGAGATAACTGCAGAAACTAAAGAAAATATTTGTACTGCAGCCTTCGAGATGCCTCTTGCGATGATTGGACAAGAAACAAGCTACTGGCTACGCTATTCCTCTGGTAAATTCATAAGCGAACATGGTTTTAACATGGACAAATATTACGAGACTTCTCTCGACCAGAACTTGAATCTACCGAATTGGGAGATGGAAAGAAGGCAAGCAGAGCAGAAAAACTATTACCAGCTTAAAAATATTGCTGCTGCATTGAAACCAGGTCGGGAGGCGAGATTGATCGAGTTTAGCGAAGCACCTACTTGGACTATGGCAGACACTAAGATCGAGGGTCATCGTGTCGAGGATCTACAAGTCGAGGAAGAAGCAGCGAAGCTTGGGTATTTTGGTGCGGGGCAAACTAGAGAGTACTGCATGTACAAAGATGGTGAGGGGGAGGTTAAAGTCAAG
>JBMCLZ010000115.1:0-2549 GCA_048615025.1 Candidatus Dojkabacteria bacterium
TGCTCGTGATCAGCACGATCCTTATTTTAGACATCTATTCTTCGGTTACTGATGCTGCGGCAAGCTACCGCGTTTTAACTCGCGAGCAGGAGCGTCTAGTTACCGCAGCAAACGATCAGGAAGAGTTAAACGAGCAGCTGCAATACTATTCGTCGCTCGAGTATCAACAACAGTATGCATACGATAGCCTAAATCTAGCCCACGAAGGAGAGCAACTTTTCGTAGTAGAAACAGAAGATCGGACAATCGTGCAGGAACTAGAAGAAGAAATAGACCCAATTTTACGGGATAGGCACGATCTCTGGTGGGAGCTGGTCTGGGAGCTTGCAAAACCGTAGGTATAGCCTCGGGAGGTCGTAATTCCCCTATGCTATAATGGCAAACGCCACGTCTAATGACGCGGGGTGGAGCAGTGGCAGCTCGTCAGGCTCATAACCTGAAGGTCGTTGGTTCGAATCCAACCCCCGCAACCAATTTCGAACGATCCTAAAAATAGCAGCCGAGACCATAAAGTAGAACTAATTTAATTTTCAAGCCACTATTGTCTTTAATAAAGCCACTAACTTCCGTCAAGTATTCACTCACGGTTAAGGCAAGCTCGTGCCGGATTGGATCTTCCGCAATAGCCCAGTCTTCTTTAAGGAAGTAATTTATGTCGAAAAGGTCACTAGAAGCTATTTGTTTTCTTCTTGTTAGTGCGATTAGTATTCTAGTGAACATGTACTCAGGTCTCATTACCTTACAACTAAGACCATACAGATCTTTAATTTCGTACTCATAAGAATGCTCTCCTGTAGAGATTTCTACTTTGATTTTCCGCATGCCTTTTTTGTATGCTAATTCTAAGTATAATATGTGATATTTCTCCAGTTCATCTGTTATTTCACCGAATCTGACCAATATGTCTCTGAGCTCGTAATAGACCTTCTTTTTAATCGAAATCCAGATCGACAGAGAAATGTGGAAGCCCGCAAAAAACAATGCTGCAGTGCCTCTTTTGAAACCTAGTTCATGCCCGAGCACTCTGTTTACGTATATTTCTCTGATTATTCTTCTCACTTATTTCCATACATTTTCTATAGTCTATTTTTATTTTAATTGTCGAAATATTTCTTTTGCACTTTCTAACCTTAACCCCAGAGGGTTAGTCAGTATCTCAGGTTTTAATTTATCCCATAAGTAGGGCAATTCACTTATGCTAAAGACGGTTTTTTCTGTAAGTAACAACGTCAAGTTTGGATCGGGCTATAGAATCGATTTTGCTGGTATAATTAGTCCTAGTAATGCTAGTATTTCGGCATTGCATACAGTAGTGAGTAGTACAAATAGTAATTTGGTAGGGTAGCTCAGTTGGTTAGAGCATTGGATTCATAAACCAAAGGTCGTGGGTTCAATTCCCACCCCTACCACCAGTTATGTATCATAATTAAATCAAGATAAATAATCAAAATAAGAAGAAACAGATGAGTAAATCAAATAGCAAAACTAAACAAGCTCAGAAAAAAGGTAAAACGCAGAAAGGGTTGCCTGCGCCGCGTGTAATTAGGCTCAGTTTTACAAATATAATGATTGCAGCTGGTATTTTGCTGTTGGGGTTGCTGCTGTTTAACAATGCTTCACAGCCGAGTTTGGGCGATCAGGTCGATATCGATACGTTTCTGAATAATATAGAAGAGCAGAGATATTCGCGTGTGGATATCCGCAACGATGGGAATGCCGTTGCCTACGGGAAGTATGTAGATGTAGCTACTATTGGTGAAGATCAGCAGCTTCCAGGCTCGGTTTCGGATGGGGATCAGCCATTGTTGCAGGAATACGAAGAGAAGACTTTAGAAGACTTAATTAATGAGCTTACGCCAGACGAATCTCTAGCAGGTAGCTTCGAGGCACTTCAGGAAAGGTTGCAGGGTAAGTCTATCCGCGAGATCTATGTTTTGGAGGATCGTGTCTTAGTAGATTGGGACGGTAGAAACGATTGGGTAATAGCAAGCCTCGGGGAGTCTGAGTTCGTGTCTGGTCTAAACGACGAGAACTTAGATGTCGCTGCTTTAGGGGTCGATGTAACTTACCTTAGGAGTTCAGGTAACAGAGCAGAGTTTTCTGCCCTTAAGCAAAGAATCGAAAGCGATAAGTATCTTGCTGTGTGGCGTTTCGAGGATCAGGTGTTTGCAAGGGTCAAACCAGAGCAAAATATTCAAAACTATGTGAATTTTGGAACAGCAACGGCAGACTTTACCCAGTTTCTGCAGGAAGAGGGAGTTAATCTAGGTTCGAAAACAGTCGAGTTTTCGGTACTGCCAATTTCTACTGTGAACTTAGAATTGATTGTAAATATTATCCTTATCGGTTCGCTAATCTTTGTTGCATTTATTCTGGTGCGCTCGATGAGCGGCGCTGGTTCTGGTCTAATGCGCTTCGGGCAGTCTAAGGCAAGGATGTTCTTCGGGCAGAAGACTGGAGTTACCTTCGACGATGTCGCAGGTGTAGACGAGGCTAAAGAGCAGCTAAAGGAGGTTGTAGATTTCCTAAAGCAGCCAGAGAAGTACCGC
>JBMCLZ010000116.1:0-2549 GCA_048615025.1 Candidatus Dojkabacteria bacterium
CTGCACTAAAAAAATACGAAATGGAGTTAAGAGGGCAAGAGGTACAGGTATTTGTTAGAAGAGGTGGTCCTAACGAAAAAGCAGGGCTCGAGGCGATCGAGGGATACTTAAAAGATTCAGGCTTGCTTGGTAAAGTGAGTGGAAGTGAGGATATGCTCACAGAGCCTATTAATCTAGCCTTGGAAAGGATTAACAGAAAGGATTAGCATGATAAATATAGCCAAACTCCGAGAAACAGAACTGAGAATAGTTGCAATAGGAAGTTATCCTCAGGCTATTCAGGTTATGCTAGATTTCGATTATCTTCTTGGAAAAACTGAACCGTCGCTCATTGGGATAGTTTCGGCAGATAAGAAGCAGCATAAAGCTTTCTGGGGAGACAAAGAAATAATGATTCCAGTAAACATAGACCCTAAGGCTTTCTCGGGCAATGCATTTATTACCCTAGTCTCTGGAAGAAGAGCCTACAGTGCAACAAAAAATTACTTGGAGTCTGCAAAAAACAAGCAGCTGGTTGGGCATATCTTTGCAGAAGATGTGCCAGAGCAGCATTCACTTGCACTTTACCGCGAGTATCCAGAAGTCCTAATAGCAGGTACAGCAGGTGTCGGCTTGCTTATTCCTGGCTACCTAAAACTTGGAGTTATTGTGGGTACCCAACCCGAGCAAATCTTAAGAGGTAAAGCACTAAGCAAAGGAGGCAAAGTGGCAGTAATCTCGGCTTCTGGTGGGATGACAAATGAAATAGTAACGCAAATTACTGCTGCAGGCGGCGGGGTATCGTTCGCACTTTGTGTTGGAGGAGACCGTTTCCCACAACTAAGCTTAGTGGAGGCATTTAAACTGGCACAAGCAGACCCACAGACCGAAGCAGTTACCTACTACGGGGAGCTGGGTGGGGAAGAAGAGTACGAACTTATCGAGCTAATTCGCTCTGGCGAGTTCGACAAAGAGTTTTATGCCCATATTTCTGGCGTAGTAGACGCTGCATTTTCTCAGGCAACTCAGTTTGGGCATGCGAAAGCGCTTGCAAGGACAAAAGACGAGAGCGCTGCTGCAAAAGTCGAAGCCATGAAGGCAGCAGGTTTGTCTGCTACAAGCAGCTTCGCAGAGTACAACGCAACTTTAAAAAAGCTTGCTGCAAAGTATCCTTTGAAAGAAGAGCAGGATTTTAGTGCTAAACTAAAGGTAATGTCGCAAAGGAAATCGCAACTGTTTAGCACAACAATTAGCTCCGAATCTGAAGAAGATGGCTACTTACTACTCGGGAAATCGATGCAAACATGGGCTGCAGAGGAGTCTCTTGGTAAGCTAGTAATTTCTGCCCTTCTAGGCAAGCAGATCGAAAGCGACAAGCTTGCACAGTTGGTCGAAGTAAGTATAAAGCTTCTGGCAGACCACGGGCACAGGGTTTCGGGGGCAGTAAATACTATGATCACGGCAAGGGCAGGCAAAGATATATCTAGTGCAGTTGCTAGTGGAATCCTTACCATAGGCCCTCGTTTTGGTGGGGCAATAACTGGTGCTGCAAGTCACTGGCTAGCTGGGGGTAACTCAGCTGTCGATCCCAAAGAGTTCGTAGAGAATCTTGCGAGTAAAGGTGAAAGGATTCAAGGGATAGGGCATAGGAAGTACTCCTTGCAGAAACCAGATCCAAGGGTAAAGCATCTAAAGGACCACTTCATGAATAAAGATCTTACGCATAGGTACTTAAACTTTGCCCTTGCGGTGGAACAAGTCACTCTCACTAAGAAGCCTAATCTCATTCTCAATGTAGACGGGTTGCTAGCAGCTCTACTACTTGACTACCTGAGCGAATACGAAAGTATTAGTGAGTCTGAAATACAAGAACTGGCTAAGATAGATTTCTTCAACGCCATCTTTATTATATCCAGGACAATTGGTTTTAGCGCACACTATCTTGACCAAAGAAGATTAGATGCTGGTTTATTTAGACTAGTCGATTGATTGGAGCTCTATATGAGTAACGCAGAAGAGAAGTGGACTCCATCAGATAATATTGCAGGAGAGCTTACCCAAGAAGGGTTGGGAAGAGTTATTGCAGAAGTTGATATCGCCCCTAACCCTCGGTTGCTGGTAATTGGTCCTGGTATTTGTACTACAAGTGATAGAGGTGAGATTGCTGCTGTTACTTATTTAGGTCTTATTGAGAATACAACCTTTGCCGAGATAGACCGAGCTAGATACGAGTTAAACGAGATCTTACATCCAGAAATTGACTTAAGAAAGCTTCATTATAAAAGACTGCTTGCAGAGGACGCCAGATACGATCTAGTTATAGCTTTTGGGTTTCAACCAGCGATTTCTGGTTACTACGGAACCAACGAGGAAATGATACAAAAAGGGACATCTGATGCGCTAGAATTGCTAGTTCGAGGGGAAAAGCCTGGTGTTCTCGTCTGTACTAGTGATGCGGGAACGATGGTAATTGTTCATAGATATGTAAGGTCGTTAGATAGTTTCGAGAACAGGACGATATCAATATATCTGGGCAGTAAAATGACCCGACATAAGATTCTATTAGTTAG
>JBMCLZ010000117.1:0-2521 GCA_048615025.1 Candidatus Dojkabacteria bacterium
ACGCACAACCTATTTGGAAAAAAACTCGTCTGATGCTGTTTCTTAGATCAATCAACCAGGGAATGTTTTTTTACCTCCCCATAATTTTGATTCTAATTTACGTTGGAGATGAAGCTCAGCTTGGAATTGTAGAAGGGATTGGGGCTTTTCTTGCAGTAGTCGCAAGCTATGTTGGAGGAAGAATCGTAAACTCTTCTCGCAGGTTTAGGCTTTATCTTTCTGGTTCTTTGTTGTTATTATCTGGGATTGTGCTGCTAATCGTATTTAATAACCCGCTTGCAGTATTGCTCCTGGTCTTTTTACAACGTGCTTCAATGCCTCTTATAGATAATGCTGTCGCCCCAATTATGAACACCGCGCTAGAAAAATCTCAAGCCTCTGCGAAAGAGACTTATGCGTATATTTGCGACCAGGAGCTGTATATTAATGCGGGAAGAGCAATTGGGGCAATTATTTTTTTGGTGACTATTAGCTATTTGGGACAAGAAGATGCTATTAGATTCTTATTGGTTATTTTACTCATAGCAGAGATTCTTAGCTTGTTGTCTGTAAAGAGAGCTTCTGCTACATTATAAAAATGAAATCTAGGGGGCTTTCTGAAACTGAAATCGACCAACTTATAGAGCTGCTAGAGGGGCTTGACATGGACAATATAAATAAGCGAGCCTTTAACGCTATTGCGAAAAGATTTGTGTTCACCGCAATAGAAGTGGTTGCTTATAGGATTTCAGCAAGTGGCGACCCAGAAGTTTTACTAACCCCTAGACCTGATGAACCAGGAGAGCCTTGGCCTGGGCAGCTTCACTATCCAGGGACAATTGTGAGAATTGCTGATATGGATCCAAACTTAGATGAGCCTATTGCGGGAGATGGAGAAGTTCATATCCTATTTCGAAAATCGCTTAGAAGATTAGAAGAGAAGGAATTTAATGCTAAGTTGCATAACTTAAACCTTATCTGCCATGAATACCGACTTACAAATCGTGGTCCTACTCTAAGCTACGTTTTCTTAGCAGAGATTTCAGGAGATAAGCACGAAGGTAAGTTCTACAACCTAAATTCTCTTCCAAATAAACTGCATCCCAACCATCACCGTTTTACAGCAATGATTAAGCAATATCTAGGTGTTGAATAGTTGGTGCTAATTTTTTAGTCTTTTAGCAAGCCAGATTAGCTCTTCGTATGCTTTTTGGATGCGCTCGATCTGGTCTTTGCGCAATTGTTCTGACTCTTCCGTTTCGGTGTCTGGGAACATTTTGTGTATGTTTGGAAAGTATACATCCTTGTGTGAGACTATCATGCCGAGTTCTCTAAGCGGAGACAGCAGGTTTTCGATAACCCTAGCTCCGCCAAAAGGCCCTGCAGAAACACCTGCTAGTGCTACTGGTTTGTGGGTGTAGTTGCCTAGATCGTTGTCTAGAAGCATTTTCAGTGAGCCTGGAAAAGAATGATTGTATTCGGGAACTACTAGAAAGTAACCATCTGCTTGTTTGTTGATTTCTATCCAGTTAGGGTCTTGTGAGTCTTGGTCATTACCTTCGCCAGGTAAAGGAAAAAAGTCTTTAACATCTACGAAAGTTATTTTTACACCCTCGGTTCGATCTCCTACTTGTTTAACCATGCGTGCTGCATGGATACTCATCCTTTTCTCACGAGTTGTTCCAGCAACAACTACAATATTTAGTTCCTCAGATTTAACCATGCCTTGCCCTAGTGTACCACCATGCGGCAAGCAGTGTCGAAATCGGCACGGCGAGAATGAGTGTGGCAGAACCTACAATAGTTCGGACAAGCTCCTCGATAAAATATTCGTTGTTTAGCGTAAACCAAAGTGGCTCCTGATTATTGGCAACAAGCAAAATAAAAATAGGGAAACTTGCTCCAGCGTATGCTAACACAAGTGTATTTATAAGCGAAGAAATGTGTTCTACCCCAACGCTCTGCCCTCTATGGTAGAGCTCTTTAAGAGTAGCTTTTGGGTCGGATAAATGGAGTTGTTCTATAGTTGCCGCTTGGGTCGTGGTAATGTCGTCTAGCACTCCTAATGTTCCGATAATTATCCCACCAAGCAAAATGCCACGAAGGTCGATTTCGCCTAAACCACCAGACTGAATAAACAACGCTTCCTCGCTCCCAAGTCCAAAAAGCGCCGTAAGCCCTACAAAAACAGTTGCAAAAACAGCGGCAAAAACTATCGAGGCGATTGTGGCCACCACTGCAATCGTAGTCCTGGTGTATAGTCCATGCGCTAGATAGATAGAGACAATCGAAACAATGCTTCCACCGACCAGACTAACAAGCAATGGGTCTTTGCCGTCTAAAATCTGAGGGACAATAAACCCGACCAGGGTTGCAACAGTTGCAACAAGACCTACGAAAGAAGCGAGTCCTCTCCTCCCAGCAAAGATGACAGCCAGGAGAATAAAAATAATTAGAGCCACGACAGCCCAGTTTAGCCGGTAAATCTCTACTATTTCGAGATTACCCTCTTGGGTTTCTAAAAACACCAACTGGTCGTCCT
>JBMCLZ010000118.1:0-2503 GCA_048615025.1 Candidatus Dojkabacteria bacterium
ATAGTATTTACGTGCCTTCCCGTCTTCTCCCACAAAAGTGGCATTCTTCATCTTATCTGAGTAGTAGTACCCGAGGTTAAACGTGTTACCAACTTCCGTACCTCGTTTTTCCACCAGCTTGGACTTGCCATCTGGGGCAAGGTGCCCTTCTTTAGCCATCGCAATATCTGCAGTGATTTCATGCTCGAAGTCACGACCGTAGTTCACGTTACGCGAATCGGACTTCTCTTCTTTCTGCCCGCCGATGAAATTAGTCACAGTCCAGAGCGAATCATCCCCTACGAATCTAACATGCTCGTACTCGTCGTACCCCCATGAGTGCACATAACCAGATCTCGAGCCAAATGATGCTAGGTCTTCATCTGTAGCATCTTCTAATAACCCAACCATGCCTAGGACGTGCTCTAATTTACCCTTATTCACTTCGAGATCACCTCGAATAGTTGCGATAATCAATTCCTCCGTAACCCTATTCTTATAGACAACATTTTTTAAGAACCTGCTTGCAGGAAGTTTGTAGTACTCCATGTTTTCTTTCATTGTCCTAACCCAATCTGGCTGTTCGAATATTTCGAATTCTTTCTTCTCTTCTTCGGGATTGATTTTCTCTTTCTTAAACTTAGCGATGTCTTCGTGGGCAATATAACTCCCATCTTCTGAAACAAAAAAAGTGCCCTCGCCGCCATCTGCTTCTTCGATAAATTCATGCGCGTAATCGCCACCAAAATATCCATTATCTGCTGGGACCACATGCACATTTAACCCTACCTTTGCATATACCTTTTTATATGCGTCGACAAAGCGGTCGTATTCTTTCTCGAACTGTTCTTCGTCTTGGCAGAAAATATATGCGTCCTTCATGAGAAATTCCCTAGTACGCATTAGCCCGCCCTTTGCACGAAGCTCATCACGGAACTTATATCCGAATTGATACACAGAGATTGGCAAGTCTTTATAAGAAACCTGAAATTTGCGTAAAACGTCTGTAAACATCTCTTCTCCAGTGCCACCAGGAGTAAAAACTGCCCCTCTGCGGTCTGTCACTGTCATTAGCTCGTAACCACCAGAGCTATCTCTATTAGTCTCTTGCCAAAGTTCTATAGGCTGTAGTATGGGAGCGACCATTTTATTGCAGTCTATAGCTTCCATTTCCTCTGCGACTATAGCTTGGATTTTGTCCATAACCCTTTGCCCGAGGGGCAGGAAAAAGTATCTTCCAGCGACAGATTCGCGGATGAATCCAGCCCTATACAGCAATTTATGCGACTCTAGCTGCATATTTCGCTCTGCTTCTTTTACAGTCCTACCAAATAGTTTGGAATATCTTTGCATGATCTTGCCCAAATAAAAATTTAATTATTTTATAAGGACGATTATGCGTCGTGGTACCACCTTAATTCGACAACCCGAAAAGTACATTCAATGCTGACCTCATTAGTTCGATTTAAGCCTTAACGAACATTAAGCTGGGTTACTCTTGCGATTTCCCCAATCACTCTGGTGGTAGGAGCCACCTTCCTCGTGAGCTTACTGGAATGATAGCTCAGACAAGACTAAAATGGCAAGTCGTCAGGGTCGATGTCTTCTTCCCCTCCAGATTTTGTCTGAGGAGCAGAAGAGCCAGCAGGTGCGTTGTTACTTGCTGCAGCGCTTCCACCTTCGCTAACATAGTTGTTTTCAGGAAGCTCGTCGGATTTACCCTTTTCATAACGGTCGATCAGGTAAACATCGTCTGCAATAACTTCTGTTCTGTAATTCTTCTTGCCATCGTTTCCTTCCCAGCTTCTAGTTTGCAGCCTACCCTCGACAAGAATTCGAGTACCTTTCTTCGCTCTCTTCCCTAGCTGGTCTGCTAAATTCCCAAATACAACAATGTTATGAAAGTCGGTTGCGTCTTGCCACTGGTCGTTTTGTTTAAACCTCCTGTTTGTAGCAATCGAAAAATTTGCAACAGGTGTGCTATTGCTCGTATACCTCAGCTCTACATCCTGAGTCATATTTCCTAGTAATTTAACCTGATTAAGATCTCCAAATAATGACATTTCTTTCCTAGTTTAATTTATTTTATTTGATTCAGTTTAGCATGTTGCATATATACTTCTGTAAGATTGGAGTAATCGAAATATATCACTACAAAAATCATACGTTTTGCGCGAAATGTCATACTTCTGTAGTGTCCCTGAAGAACTTATACTTGACTTAGCAGCATACAGCAAAGTTAAGCTAAAATTTTTAGCCCCTTTGAAGATACCTCCAAGCTCTATGTTTTTTATAGGGAATTATCTTGAAAAATAACTTCACAAAAGATAGATTGTAACTAACCATCCTTACTTAATGTTTCGATGTGGTTTCTTGCAGAGGTTGGGTGCCAAAGTCGCAGCAAATGCAGCTTAAAACTGAGCCTCTATTTTTCTAAAATCTCTCCCTAAAATCTGCCACTACTTTGGCTATTTTGGCTCCCAGACAAACTGATTCCACTTCCTGTCGTATAGTTTGCTTGCGA